>DASPNB010000211.1:0-3635 GCA_035626755.1 Flavipsychrobacter sp. | reverse complement strand
CCGCCGGAAAGTGCAAGCAATGTACCCATACCTATTTCGCGTGTCAGCCGCCGTGAAACATGCTCCATACGCACATGCGCTATCTCATGAGCCATCACCCCCGCCAGCATATCAGCATTGTCGCAATAGTTAATGAGTTCGGTATTCACCACTATGTGGCCGCCGGGCATGGCAAAAGCATTGATCTCTCCATCTTCAAACACGTGCACCTTTATAAGGCCTGTGTCTATTCCGTTTCGCTCACAGATAACCTGCTTTATCTTGCGTATTTTTCCAAGTATAGCTTCATTTTCTATTTCATTCTTTTCGGCACGCTGGAGTTCCAAAAGCCATTCCGATAACTGAGCTTGTTTTTCATTCGTAAACGTACGTATCCGGAATGTTTCCATCCAGCGAATACTACCGAGTCCCCACCATGTCGCGAAGAACAGGCCAACGAACAGTGCTGTTTGTAATAGTACTTTACCCATGGTATTTGTTTACAGGAATATGGTTGCCCATAAGTTCATTAGTTAATTCACCCCACATCCACCATTCGGTGTGCTTTCCTTTTCGCAGCCTGATGGCGGCGATAACTGTAATGATGAACTCAAATATATTAAAGCCTATTACTGTAAGAATATAGGCTATATAATCATCGTTAAGGTACAGGTCACCAAAAAGAATGCGCAGTGTCCATGCAAAGGCTACTGTGTTCATTATAAAGATGGTGAGCTGCGAAAGCAAGGCTTGTGTGCAATGCCAGCGCACAAAGGGAGTAGACCGCCTGTTGCCCAGGTAAAAGAAAAAAGTAGCCAGCAGGTTGACTATCGGCAACGGGGTGCCAATGATGATCGCTACCACGGACATGAGATAACTATTCGAAGCTCGTTCACATTCGTAGTCATTCGGCTTGTAGTCAGCAATATCCACCAGCGTGGCGCTTATAGCTTGATTATGTTCCATATCCAGATCAGTATTACAGGCAATAAAACCGGTATTAAGAGCAGTGGCTGTCTCCTGATTCGCGCATCAAAAGCCAACATGCTGCGATAAATGCTATTCTTTTTTCTCAACAGGTCGTAAGCCAGCCAAGGCGGCAGCAGAAAAAGACCAGGTGCAAGTACGTATGCAAGCGGATTGGTCATAAAAGCTCCATTCCAATCGCCGCTAAGTAAGAGCAACAATGAAGCTGTACTTCCACAGGCGGGACAGGGTTGCCCGGTAACATGCCTGAATATGCAGACGCCTGCCCCGCTATAGCCTGAGGCCGGCAAAAGGAACCAAAGCCAGCCTGTTATTATAAACAGGCCGGCCATTATGTAGAATTTCCTTTCCTTATCTGCTTTTAAATACATGTTTTATGCAAGAGCCCTCATCAGGAGCTCGTAATTGAGTTCACGCGCACGGCCCATAACCATGAACCAATCTACAACCGCCCATATACCGAGACCACCGCAGGTAAGCAGCTTCCCTACACCCAAACCGGTATCCCCCAGCAGAAACCTGTCTACGCCCAGGCTACCTGCGAGCAGTGATACTATGAGTATCGTCGTAGGGTCCTTCAGGCTGATGGTCTGAACATTAAGGAATTTACTTTCGTCGGCCTTGAGCATCATATCGCGGATGAACGCAATATTGTGACTTTCGAAGTACTTGGCGTGAGACATAATGTACATGTCAACTTTCTGTGAGTCCATTAGTATGTGATTTTCAACAAAATAATACTTTCTGTCATAAATGGAAACTATGCATCTAGGCGAATGGCGGAAAAAAGTCGGTGAGAGCGGCGATTTAGTCAAGCTATCACTCTTCAGATACTATTCTACAATGAATTTTCCTGAATACAAAGCAGTTCCGTCGTGATCAATAATGCGATAAAAATACATTGAAGGCGGAAAATCGCTTACTGAAAGTGCTGCTTTATCTTTATTTACTAGTCCTATTTCAGCTACTACCTTTCCTACTATATCTGTTATCATTAAATGGCCGGTCGATATACTTCTATTCCATACGATTGAAACTAAGTCCGTTGCAGGATTTGGAACAACTGTTGGCAGTATATTACGATGAATCTTTTCACTGATTTTCAGGGGCTCACAGCTTCCTATGTTATCAAAGAAAGGCGGCCAGCCGGGGGTAATAATGGGATGAACTCCCTGGTTCTGAAAACAGGTTATCATACTACCCGGATTCGGATGTGGTGGTATCAACATTCGCCCCCCTTCCAGGCAACCCAAACCCTCAATTGCAAGAGTATGATCCTGCATAACATAACTACTCCCAATATAGTCGAAATGCTGAATCATGTGTGGCACATTATTAATAAACAATGTATCAATTGACGACAAGATAAACCTATGCGGTTGGCTGTAGGTATAGTACGGGTTATTGGAAATGAACGTATCACCAATAGCTAGAGTATAGTCGAAAAGTACTTTTTCCACACTATCCACTGATTCCAGGTAAAATACTTTTCCAGCTGCAGTATCCTCACGCACCCAGAAAAAAGGCACTATACCATACTCCTGTATGTAATACTGGATACCATTGTGAATAGTATCACCGATATATTTTTTATCCCAAACTGATGGACCTGACGAATCACCCCAATAATCCCATGTCAAAGTCCATACATTGGTTGTATCAGTATATCTTACTTTTTGTGCGAAACAACTTTGAGAACTGAGGATCAATAGACAAAATAAGGAGTATAAGATTTTCATAAAAAAGAACTTATATTATAAATATACATCTTTTTATTTTACCGTCCGCAATGTTGCTACTTTTGCCTGATGTCTGCGCCTGTATTTTTATTGACTCCACCCTTTACCCAGCTGAATACTCCCTACCCGGCTACAGCTTACCTGAAGGGCTTCCTGAATACAAAGGGCATTTCTTCTTTCCAGGCCGACCTCGGCATTGAGGTTACCCTGGCACTCTTCTGCCAACGAGGACTTACCGAGCTGTTTGCACAGATAGACCCAGGTAAAGAATGGACAGATAATGCAAATCGCATCCTGGCTCTTAAAGACGATTACATACAGACCATAGACGCTACCATTGCCTTTCTGCAAGGCAAAGACCCTACCCTCGCCCATCTCATCTGCAAGCGCAATTACCTGCCGGAGGCTTCACGTTTTGCCCAGCTGGATGATCTCAACTGGGCTTTCGGCAGCATGGGCATGCAGGACAAGGCCAAACACCTGGCCACCATGTATCTCGAAGACCTCTCTGACCTGATAGTGGAATGTGTAGATGTCCATTTCGGCTTTAGCAGGTATGCGGAAAGGCTTAGGCGCTCTGCTAATAGCTTTGATGAACTGTATAAGGAATTGCAAGGCGGTTATAGTTTTATCGACCGCCTGTTGCTAAATATACTCTCCAGGAGAATGGCTGAAGTGCAACCCAAAATGGTAGCTATATCCGTTCCCTTTCCTGGCAATCTTTTTGCGGCATTCCGCTGTGCACAATGGTTAAAGAAGCACTGCCCGGAAGTAAAAGTGGTTATGGGCGGTGGCTTCCCGAATACAGAATTGCGTTCATTGAGCGATGCCCGGGTATTTGAATTCTTTGACTTTATCACCCTCGACGATGGAGAAGCACCCATAGAACTTTTAGTACAGCATGTAAATGGCGAAAAAAATGCTGAAGAC
>DASPNB010000210.1:0-3231 GCA_035626755.1 Flavipsychrobacter sp. | reverse complement strand
AACCATTTGTGTCTGCCACCATACCTTCAGGCTTGTGCGTCTTTTACCATTTACATTTCCATCGCCGTATGGGGCGTTGATCCAGGTTTGACCTGTCTGTATACCTGTAGGGTCAGTATATGATTGAGTATTGTAATCGTTAACCGGGAGAGCGGGAGAGCCGGGGATATTGTTCAGCAAAAAGTCTACGGCCTGGTTCATCGTCATACCAGCCAGCGCCTGCACATCGGCATCCTTAACACCAAACATAGTGCGCCGGATGAGATGAATTATCTCACGGTTAGTCCACTGGCCATTATACTGGCTGAGACCTGCTGTGCTTTTGGCGTAAACTTCCGGAAGCTCGCTGTTAGAGTATTTAGCAAAGATCTTGTCGTTGGCAAGATCGTACTGCTCAGCTTCCTGTTGGGCGAGTGCCTCTAAAAATTCTCTCCTGGTAGTGCTCATGTTTTTTCATTTTTTGTTTTGACAATGAAGCATTTCTGCTACGGTGTTGATAGGGCCAGGTATGGCTTGTTTGTGTTTGTGCTGATAGGGTAGGACGAGGTTGTTTGTGTTTTGTTTGTGTTTGCGTTTGCGTCCTGATGTAAAAGTATGATGGGAATTTACCTATGAGCGTTAAACGGATGCAATTATGTCGTTAACGCATTGTTACCATGTAAATCTGTTCACTGAATTTAGTGAAATAATTACAATTGAAGAGCTTATGTAAAGCCAGGCGGTTCAGGCACAATATTTAAGTATCCTTTATCTGAGCCATATGGTTCGGTAAAATAATGCACTATGAAAAAGACAGGAATACTGCTGCTGTTGCAATTTTTGGCTATTGGACTACACGCCCAGGTATGCTGCCACGCCCCTACTGATGGCTCTACGGTTTCCGTTACAAGGGCAGAGTTCCACGAAGCTCACCAGGTGCCTAAGCCTATCAATTACAAACCCAAGGAATTCAGCACCATGGTAAAATTCGCGACACTGGATGGCAGGGGCGCAACCGCTTTTTATGTGCCGGCCAGGCAGCCAGCTACCGAGGTGGTTATTATTTACCCCGAATGGTGGGGTATGACCGACCATATAAAGAAAGAGGCTGAACGCTGGCAGGAAATGCTGGGCGGCAAAGTGGACATATATGTGCCCGATATGTATGATGGCCAGGTAGCGGCAGATGCGCAACAAGCAGCGAAGCTATCGGCAGCCAGCACCGACGAAAGGAAAAGGGCGATCATTAACGGCCTGTTCTCCGAGATAGGACAGCAGAAAAGAGTGGTAACGATGGGCTGGTGCATGGGAGCTGATTGGGCATTTAAGAGCGCGCTGATGAAAGGCGAGCAGGTGGCTGCCGCGGTATTGTTTTTCGGTGTGCCGATGATGAATGACGAAGATGTGAAGAACCTGAAAGCGGATGTGATCTTCATTAATGGCCGATATGATAAGTTTGTAACGAAAGAATCTGTAGACCATTTTGAAAGACAAGTGCTCGCTAACGGACGCAAATTTGAACGACATGATTTTGATGCACCGCATGCCTTTTCTAACCCGAGCAACCCGCAATTTGATGCAAAAAATGCTGTAGCGGCAGAACAATTTGTGATAGCATTTTTGAAAACACGAATGCAATTGTAGCCAAGGGGTATAAAATAGATTTATTCGCCGTTGTAATGTACTTACAACGGCATTTTGCATTTTTTACCCGGGGCAGGAATCTTTCTTTGCATTTTTTGCAAATCTTGTAGATGGTCAGCTGGCAGGAAGGGAATTATTGCTAAAGAAAGATGTTCCGGCTGTACTTATCAATTAGGATAGTGTACAGGTGCCAGATAGTTTTGAGCTATGCTCTGTATAGTATTTATTGTTGAAAATAGCTATGTTTAACGGGCAATCATTAGTTATGAATAAGGCTTTATTTCTCTTTGCAATTCTATTACCATTTATATCGCAGGCACAGCTCACACAGATCATTAAAGGTAGTGTGCATGATAAAGAGTCACATACACCCTTGCAAGGTGTTGCCGTGTCGGTGACAGACGTAGAGGGCAAACCGGGTGCAGTGACAGACGAGGCAGGCAATTTCAGCATAGGTAATATCCCGGTAGGCAAACATTCCATGCGCCTCAGTTACCTGGGTTACCAATCGGTGGAGCTAAGTGATATACTGGTGACGTCGGCGCGCGAAGTGGTACTTGTAGTGGAAATGGAGGAGACCACCAATAAGATAGCCGAGGTAGAAGTAAAGGCAAAGCGGGAGCACATAAACGAAATGGCAATAGTAAGTGCCAAGACCTTTGAAGTGCAGGAAACAGAAAGATATGCCGGTAGCCGTGCCGACCCTGCGAGGATGGCTTCCAATTTTGCGGGAGTGCAGGGCGCCAATGACTCAAGGAATGATATAGTGATAAGAGGCAACTCACCGCAGGGTGTACTTTGGAGGCTGGAAGGGGTAGACATACCTAACCCGAATCACTTCTCCGTACCGGGCACTACTGGTGGACCAGTGAGTATGCTGAACAGCAAGACACTTGGCAACAGTGATTTTTTTACGGGAGCATTTCCGTCGGAATATGGCAATGCTACCGGTGGCGCATTCGATCTGCAACTACGTGATGGTAATGCGGGTAAAACAGAAGTAACCGCGCAGCTGGGTTTCCTGGGAACGGAACTGGCAGCTGAAGGGCCGATATCGAAAAAGAGCGGCTCATCGTTCCTTATTGCGTACAGGTATTCAACTTTAAAGTTGTTTGAAGGGCTGAATATCAAAATTGGTACCAGCTCGGTGCCGAATTACCAGGATGCGACTTTTAAGCTCAACTTTCCTATTAAGAAGAAAGCGAACCTTTCATTTTTCGGGATAGGAGGATTGAGTAAGATAGACCTGATAGTGAGCAACCTTACAGAGCAGCCTGAAGAACTGTATGGCGAGTCGGACAGGGACCAGTATTTCTATTCTAATACAGGTGTAGTGGGAACGACGTTCAGCTATATTATTAACAGCAGCACATATACCAGTATTACGGTAGCACAGACAGCCAACCAAATCGGCTCGCACCACGATAAGGTATTCAGAGCTGCCGGTTTCCAGGTAGATTCTATCAAGAGCATACTGGACTATAATTACACAACGCGGAGTACTGTTGCGCACTGGTACATCAACAAAAAGTTTTCAGCGAAGCATACATTGAAGGCAGGGATTGTAAACAATTACTACAGCCTTGACCTGCTGGATAGCAGCAGGCA
>DASPNB010000209.1:0-7649 GCA_035626755.1 Flavipsychrobacter sp. | reverse complement strand
TTGTGAGCAGGACTCCATCGAACAGTATCTGCAGCGGCAGAAAAAGCAGTAAGGGTAACTGTATCGCCCTGGCATATTGTTGTATCATTACTCAGCGGGTCGATATCAGGAATCCTTAAGGCGCGTATTTGTTTGCACTCTACCTGCATGGTAGGCAATCCTTCATCTACCACATAATACACATTAAACAGGCCGGGAGTATCGTAAGAATAAACCGGTGGTATGTAGCTGTACGAGTGAGAGATAGAAGAGTTCGTACACTGAGGGAATTCTACCCTCGAGAGGCTAAGGTTCGCATTGGTGATGTAAGCATAGATATCGTCCTGGCCGAAGTTCCTGATAAAGCGGGATAAGCCGGTAGGGTTACTCAGCTGCGCAGGCGCCATTGAGGTGCCGTATGTGAAACCTACGTAGGGACCAAAGGCATCCGGCATCGTAACGCGTACTAGTTCGTTGGTGGCACCGTTGGTTATGTATGCAATCAGGTTATCACAATCCCTGGTCATTGAAATTGATGTGGGCCCGAACAGCTTACTGTCAGGGTTACCGATATTGATAGCTAAAGGAGTAACGTTATCGAGCCCCGCGCCAAGATCAACACGCGCCAATGTATTATCGAACTCATTAGTTACGAATAAATGCCATTGACCATTGTCGAAAATACCTGCAAGGTCGCTTGGTTGAGTGAAGGCACCGTTGATGTTACCCAGGTTCTGAGGTATTGGCGTATATGAGATATTGTCGGAGAAATCTATGTAAACAATGGTATTATCACCCTGGTTTACGCACCATCCTCTCCAGAGGCCATTCTGTTTTTGAATGAACAGGCCGGTAGGAGCATTGAATACATTACGTACATTGCCCATATTGGCTATGTTCGGGGTATTGTTACCCAAGCTGTTAGCAAAGTCAACGCGGGTAAGAGAAGAGTTAGTAGCATCGGTGCCTCCAAGAATGAAAACGTGCCAGTTACCATTAGCCGGATCTTTTACAATCCAAAGGGCATTGGGCGACACAGGCATCTTGTTGTCTATGGTGCCCAGATTCGTAAATGTCGGTGTATTTTCGAGACTATTACCGTAGTTAAGCCTTATAAGCTCAGAAGTAGCTGCATTTGTTACGAAACCGAAATAATTGCCCCCGTCTCTCTCAATGTTAATGTCAGAAGGGCCTTGAAAACCGAAGCCAAAACCGGGAAAATCTGCCACCGGATTGTTCAAAAGGAAGCCTGAACAAAAGCCCCAATAGTTGGTTTGAGGAGCGAAAGCGTTGCTGACCAGCTGGATAGGTTGCTTGATACAAACAGTATCAGGAGCGTCAAAAAGGTCCTGCTGAGCTTTTACATTGGCAAATTGAAACACTAAAAGTGCAACAAAAAGTAGGCATTTTCTCATAATTCGGAAAGGCAGTTTCACTTTATTTGGGCTAAATATAACTATTTGGCTAAAAATTTTCTAGTAAAACAGTAATTTTATTTCCAAACAATATACATGATGTACCACAATCATCGGGCCAGATATTCGGTATTAAAGGCCGCCCTTACTTTATTAACTGTTGGTGTAATATGTAGTGCCACAGCCAAGGAAGGCATGTGGCTTCCACCCACAATTAAAGATAAGGCTGAAGACATGAAAGCTGCCGGGCTGAGGATTCCGGTAGAGAAAATTTATAACTCAGATGGTACCGGGCTGAATAACGCAGTTGTGCTGTTTGGAAAGGGATGTACAGGCGAAATAATCTCCGGCAAGGGGCTCCTCCTGACAAATCACCACTGCGGCTATGGCACCGTGCAGGGACTTAGCAGTTCGCAAAGCGATTATTTTGCCAATGGCTTCTTTGCCAAAAGTATGAGTGATGAAATACCTTGCCCGGGACTGACCGTGACTTTTATCCGCAGAATGGAAAATGTAAGTGACAAAATACTATCCGGCATAAAAGACGACATCACTGAAGGCAAGAGGGATAGTATTATTAGTGTGCGTGTAAAAAACCTTGAAAAGGCTTACAAACATAGCACAGGCCTTGATGCCAGCATACAACCGTTTTATAGCGGTAACCAGTACTGGGTTTCGCTGATGGAAACCTTCCGCGATATTCGCCTGGTGGGTTTTCCACCTAATGGTATTGGCCAGTTTGGCGGTGATACGGACAACTGGATGTGGCCAAGGCATACCGGCGACTTCTCAATGTTCCGTATATATGCGGGGGCCGGAAACAAACCCGCTGAATACTCTAAAAGTAACAAGCCTTACCAGGCTAAACAGTTCTTTACGATCAATGCAGGTGGATATAAAGAGGGCGACTTTACTATGGTCTATGGCTTCCCTGGCTACACACAGCAATATATAAGTGGTGCCCAGGTGAACCAGATAGAAAATGTACTTCACCCTGTGAGAATAGCCGTGCGCACGAAGAAACTTGAGGTGCTGGACCGGAACATGAACCAATCGAGAGATGTATTCCTGAAGTATACCTCAAAACGTGCAGGTATAGCTAACGGATGGAAGAAATGGCAGGGTGAAATAAAGGGTGTAAAGGACAACAATGTACTGGGCATAAAAAGAAACTATGAGTCTGAATTCCAGCGCTGGGCCGCAAAGAATCCGGGCATGGCAGGTGGCAGCGATCTGCTTACTGAACTCCAGATAGCTGTAAATAGTGCTAATGAGCTGGCCAAGGCCGATGAATACATAAAAGAAGCCGTTTTCGGCATAGAACTAATACAACAAGGCGCCGCACTGGATAAAATGCTCAAGGTCTTTAAAGTAGCTAAAAGCAATCAGCAGCTCAGAGACTCGCTGACTAAGATCGTCAACCAAATGAATGGTTTTTACAAGAATTACGATGTGCACACCGACAAAGAACTGTTTACGGCGCTAATGCCCCTTTACTTCAACAATGTGTCAGTGTACATACCCTCTTACTATCATGATATGAAGAGACAGTATGGAAACTATGCTCAATGGGCTGAAAGCACATATGGCCAATCGCTGCTGGCGGACCAGGAAAAACTGAGAACGTTTGCAACAAGAGCCGAGCTGAAAGACATAGGTCGCATACTGTCTGATCCTGCATACCAGTTGTACAGCTATATGGTACAATACAGGACTACAGAAATAAGTCCGAGCTTAGTGAAATATTCTGACAACGTAAAAAGGATGAACCGCCTGTATCTTAAGAATATGATGCTGAAAGAAGGTGAAAGCTCATTCTATCCTGATGCTAACCTGACACTGCGCGTAACTTATGGAAAGGTGCACGGACTCGATCCGGATGGACCTGCAGGGTATTCGTACCAGACAAATTTGGACGAAGTAATAGCAAAAGACAAACCGAATGTAGCAGAGTTCGCTGTGCCGGCTTACCTAAAGACACTGCACAGTAAAAAGGACTATGGCCGCTGGGCAGCAAAAGGAGTAATGCCCGTTGCCTTTATTGCTGATAATCATACTTCAGGTGGCAATTCCGGCAGCCCTGTGCTGAATGCAAAAGGAGAACTGATAGGCACCAACTTTGACAGGGTATGGGAAGGAACGATGAGCGATATAGATTTCAATTCGAAAGTATGCCGCAATATCTCCCTTGATGTGCGTTATACCCTGTTCGTAGTAGAAAAGTTTGGCAATGCCAAGTGGTTGCTGAATGAAATGAGAATAGTAAATAACTAAAAAATAATTAAAAGACATTGAACCTTGCTGCTTTGGCAGCAGGGTTTTTTTATTTTGGTTTAAAATCGTCCTTCTATCTTTACTAATATTAATAACGCATGAAACATCTATTTATAGCAGCACTACTTGCACTACCTTTTTCCATAAAAGCACAAGGTAGCTATGACAAAAAGCTTGCCGACTCCTTGGGTGCCGATGAATATGGCATGAAGAAGTATGTGCTCGCCATACTGAAAACAGGGAGTTTTAAAACTGGGGACAAGAAGCTAGCCGACAGCCTTTTCAGAGGACATATGAACAATATAGAACGGCTGGTAAAGGAGCATAAACTGGTGGTAGCAGGCCCTCTCGGCAAAAATGAAAAATCATATCGCGGCATTTTCATTCTTAGCGTGCCGACGGTGGACGAAGCAAGAGCGCTTGTGGAAACTGATCCCGCCATAAAAGCAAAGCTATTTGATGTGGAACTTTATCCGTGGTATGGATCGGCTGCATTACCGATGTATCTTGATGCCAGTGAGCGCATCAGTAAGAAAAGCCATTAGAGAGCCTATTGGCATGGCCTTTGCACTATACAAGCAAACAGAGATATGAAACTTCGTCTCCTTACAATATTGGCTTTGTTATTTAGCATTTGCGCTTATGCGCAACAAGCTAAGTTGGGCACAGTATATGCCCAGATAACTGCTGCGAGCCGCACTGCGATCACCACTGATGACGATGACGAATTGCTTTATTCCATAAAAGCTACGTGGAAGGGAAACAGCAGGCCGGAAAGTATCTACTTTAGAGCAGATGACATGTGGGCTAACTGTATAGTAAAAAGAAGCGGTAAAGAAATAAGTCCTGAGCAGATACGAAAAGGAAACAAGCTGGAGTTCAAACCTGTACCCGGCGGCCGCTTTCCGATACCTAAGGAAATAGAGAATATTAAGACCCCTGCCCTGTTTTTTACGATAAAAGGTAAGTGGTATTATCTACCTGTGAAGAACATTAAAAAGAAAAATGTGGCCAGGCGCTAAAGCGCTACCAACTCTCTTGCATTTTCAAGTGCGGCCTCACTTGGCTTCTCCCCTCCTATCATCCTCGCAATTGCCAGTACGCGCTCTTCAGCTTGCAAAGTCTTTATCTTAGTAGTGATTCGTTTGTCCGCCGCCGCATCTTTATATACGTAGAAATGATTGTTGCCTTTGGCCGCTACCTGCGGCTGGTGAGTGATGCATATCACCTGGTGATATTGAGCCAGGTCGCGTAGCAAAATACCAACCTGCCTCGCCGCTTCCCCTGAGACACCGGTATCTACCTCGTCAAATATCAAGGTAGGCATATGCATGGCTTTAGCTGTAAGAGACTTAATGCACAACATGATGCGACTCATTTCGCCACCTGAGGCTGCCTTGTGTATATACTGGAATTGTCCGCTTTTATTGGCGTCAAGCAGGAATTGAACGTCATCAATACCGAAAACAGAAGGTTCGCGCTCTCTTGACAATGTTATCTTGAACTGAGCGTTTGGCATACCCACCAAAGCCAGTAGTTCTGTTACTTTTTTAGCGATTTGCGGTGCCACTTTTTGCCTTGCGGCGGAGAGCCGCTCAGCTACGTTTAGTAACTCTTCGTAAACAGAATGTTGCTCTTTTTCCAGGCGCTCAATGGTATCATTCAGATCCAGGCTTGCTTTAAGTCCTTCTTCCAGGTCCGATTGTACGGCTAGCAGATCATTGGTGGAGGTAACTGCATGTTTCTTGAACAGTTTATAGCCTATATCCACTTTTTCCAGCAAGGTTTGCATCAGTGCAGGATCAAGGCTCACTTTGCTTTCCAGGTTATCTAACTCGGCGGCTATGTCTTTTAATTCCGCCCATACAGAAGACATACGTTCATGTAGTGACGATGCTTCGGGCATTACATCGGTAATAGTCTGCAACTGCTGAATAATGCGTTTGAGTTCATTTACAATTGGCTGCTCTCCTTCTTCCAGTGAAAGACGTCCGGCCTGCAAAACAGAAATAATACGTTCGGCATGATTCAGTTGCTTTAACTGAATTTCCGCCTGCTCCACCTCATCTTCTTTGAAAGCTGCCTGCTGCAACTCGTCAAACAAATATTGTTTATAATCGGCTTCCTTTTGCCAGCGGGCTTGCTCTTCTTTACTTTCAGTCAACTTCTTACAGACTTTCCTGTATCGGTCAAAAAGCTCAGCGTACTTAAGCCTCAGGTCAGAATTCTTCGCCAGCGCATCCAGCACATCCATCTGGAAATGGTCATCTTTTAAAGCAAGATGATCAAACTGCTGATGCAGGTCTACCAGTAAAGAAGTGAGTTTATTAAGTGTAGTAAGATTAACCGGCGTATCGTTTACAAATGCGCGTGACTTACCCGCACTGCTTATTTCACGCCTGATGATGCAAAGAGTTTCATCATCCAAATCATCTTCTTTGAGTGCAGCCTTGAAAACTTTATTAGCAGAAACGTCAAAGTAACCCTCCACTATGCACTTCTCATCTTTATTGATCAGAACTGCAGTATCTGCCCGCTCACCAAGAATGAGCGAAAGAGCCCCCAAAATGATACTCTTGCCGGCTCCGGTTTCCCCTGTCAGGGTGTTTAGTCCCGTAGTTGGTTCCAGTACCAGCTTGTCGATAATGGCGTAATTCTTAACTACCAGTTTCTGCAACATAGATATTGAAACAAAAGTAGTTAGAAAGAGAAGTGAAGCGGGAAAATGGGGATAAGTTGTCTTCCCAGCGTGTTTCACAGTAAAATTTTCTATAATAGAATGGAATTCATGTATATTTATAAATAAAACCTAGCATCCATGAGGCAGTTCTTTGCCTGCATATTTTTTTTGCTTTTTGCCTCTGTGTCCTACGGGCAGAACATGGTCATTAATTCTGATCTAGAAACCTATGGAACTTGCCCGAGTTACTTCGGTTGTCTTACTCCGCAATATCTTCCTAATTGGAATTGGGGTACATGGGGTTCAGCAGACTATTACCATATTTGTGCGCCAGATCCTGTAGCATCTGTTCCAACGCATGTAAACGGGTTGGGCTATCAGATGCCGCATTCAGGACTGGCATATGGAGGGATTATTTTGTTTGATTCGTCGAGTGCCTACAAGGAATATGCGCTTGGAACCCTGACTCCTTTGACGCCTGGCCTCTTTTACGAAGTCACCATCCATTTGAGCGCAGCTAATTTTACTATGTACGCTGTTCAGAACATTGGTATGTATTTTGTTCAAAATGGTTTGGCAGGGACTAATACATTGAATAATCTGGCTATTGTGCCCCAGGCCAATTTTTCTACCGGGAGTCCGCTGACAGATACAGCTAACTGGATAACTCTTATTGATACTTTTTTTGCGGACTCGGCATATTCAAGTTTTTTATTGGGAAATTTTGAAGTGAATCCTATTCACACTTTCCTGGGCTATATCAGTTTGAGCAGTTGGGACCAGGCTTATTATTTTTTTGATGATATTCTTGTTCAACCGATAACCACTGCTCCGCTCTCTGCAACTATAGTCTCAACAAATATCGCCTGCTACGGCGCCAATACCGGACAAGCGTATGCCTGGCCTTTAGGCGGAGCCTATCCCTATAGTTATTTGTGGCAACCAGGTGGGGTTACTACACAAACCATTACCAACCTGTCTCCTGGTGCGTATACCTGTACTATTACAGATGCTAACAATAGTGTAGTTACTCAAACCGTCACCATTACTCAGCCTCCATCTCCTGTTACTGCCGCAGCAACTGTACTTGCAAATGCTTGCAATGGCACAAATGGCTCAGCAATAGTTACAGCATCAGGTGGTGTAAGTCCATATTCGTATACATGGGCTCCTGTAGGTGGTTCGGGTACTACAGCGAATAATATTCCGGCAGGCACCTATACAGTCACTGTTACAGATGCCAACGGTTGCAGTACCAACGACGTTGTGGTTGTTAATCTTAGTACTCCCATCAATTTGTC
>DASPNB010000208.1:0-3533 GCA_035626755.1 Flavipsychrobacter sp. | reverse complement strand
CTGCAAGTCGCTATCGCGAAAGGATTGGGTACCTATGCTGAGGCGATCAACCGAGGTATTGCGTAAGGTTTTAAGGTAGGCAGGTGTAAGGTCGTCAGGGTTTGCTTCGAGGGTGAATTCCTTTAAGCGGAGGATGGGGTAGTTTTTCTGGATTACCTCGAAAATGAGGTTGATCTCATCAGCGCTTAGCAGGGAGGGCGTTCCGCCGCCGAAGTAGATAGTTTCTATGGATGCGCCCTGTAAGTAGTTAGTCTGGAGCCTTAACTCTTCCATAATAGCCTTTATTACCTCTTCCTTCAGCTTAAGTGAAGTGGAGAAGTGGAAATTGCAGTAGGTACAAGCCTGCTTGCAAAACGGTATATGGATATAAATGCCGGCCATGTATGAGGCAGCAAAGTTAGACCAATCTATTGGTATCGCTTGTAAACAGCATGTAATCAGTTAATTTTGAAAGTATTGATGTGCAGGTTTTCTATATTCTTGGTTGCGCTGATGATCCCCTGGTTGTGCTCCGCGCAGAAAGCCGGCCTGAAGCTGCATAGTGTGGATGACAGGCAGGCGGAGCTGCTTGCAGTCACTGAGGTGCCTGAGGACCTCAGTGAGCCGGGAGCAGCTTATAACTTTGTACAATCGCTGATACCGGCGCTGCAGGAGAAAGGTTACCTGGCGGCATCGATGGACAGCCTGAGTGTAAAGAATGAAATTTACGAGGCTTATGTTTTCCTGGGTAAGCAGTATAAGTGGGCGAGACTGTCTTTTGATTCGATTCCCAATAGTTTGTGGAGTGATGCGGGTATTAATCCGCAACAATGGCAGGGTGAGAAGCTGAACCCCAAGAGGCTGTCTAATGTTTCGGAAAAACTGCTGAGGTGGTCGGAAGATAACGGGTACCCCTTTGCAAGAGTGTGGCTGGACAGTGTAGTGATAAATGATGAAGGTGGCGTAAGGGCCAATATGATGCTGGACAAGGGTCCGCTGCGAAAGATAGATTCGCTGAATATAAAGGGTAATGCCAAAATATCAAAGAACTACATTATGCACTACCTGGATATTTTTGAGGGGGAGTATTACAACGAAAAGAAGCTTCGGGCGGTAACTAACAGGCTGAATGAAATACCCTTCCTGGAACAGATGGAGCCCTGGCGTATCAACTTTAAACTGACCAGGACAGAGCTGGATGTTTTCCTTAAAGAAAGAAATGCCAACCAGCTGAATGCCTTGATAGGCCTGCTTCCGAACAACGTGGAAACCAATAAATTCATGCTGACTGTAGACGCAGTATTTGCCTTCCAGAATATACTGTCGATGGGTGAGGCGATAAGCGTGACCTACCAAAGGCTACAGTATAAATCGCCGAGATTTAAGGCCAATACGGTGCTTCCGTACTTGTTGAACAGTCCGTTTGGATTAGATGCGAATTTTGACTTGTTCAAAAAAGACACGTCGTTCTTACGCACTTCTTTTCAGCTGGGTTTGCGCTATCAATTGAATGCCACTGATTTTGTACGTGTGTTTTACCAGAGCCAGAGCAACAGACTGATAAACATAGATACCAGCTATGTAAAAAACACCCGGAAGCTACCCGAGAATGTAGATGTATCAGCCAATGGTGCGGGGCTGGAATTTGTAATGAACAGAACTGACTACCGGCCAAACCCGGTGAAAGGATTCAGGGGAAGGGCACTGACCAGCGCGCTGATAAGGAACATAAAGAGATCGGATGCCATAACAGAGTTGACTGACAACACGGGCTTCGACTATAGCCTGCTGTATGACAGCCTGGAGCAAAGGAAATACCAGTACAGGGTGGAGGGCGAACTGACGTATTTTGTTCCGCTGGGCAAGAAGGCCACCTTTATGTCGAGCTACAACGGAGGATGGATAAGCGGTGATAACCTGTTTGAGAATGAAGTGTACCAGATAGGAGGCTTTAAGCTGATGAGGGGCTTTGATGAGCAAAGCATCTATGCCAACCAGTATCATGTGCTTACGCTGGAGATAAGATTGCTGCTGGACAGGAATTCTAATGTCTATTTGTTCACTGATAACGGGTATGTCATCAGTAAGTACAGCGGGTTTTACCGGGAAGGTCTTTACAATGGTTTTGGGGCAGGTGCGGCACTAAGAACGCGTTCGGGGCTGTTTACCATCAACTACGCCCTGGGAACGACCGAGGGCAGTCCTGTTCAGTTCCGGCAATCAAAAATCCATTTTGGTTATGTAGCCTACTTCTAAAGGTGTAAATTTGTATTTGCTGGTATGCATCGTTTTCCCGGAGTTTATATTTTCTTGTTCGCATTTCTTTTGTTTAGCCTCAGCACGATGGCAAAAGTTTCGACTGCCAAATATGGTGTGGAGATGCCGTATGATTCGGCCAGGGCGGAAAAGCTGGCGAGGCTGAAGATGGACAGCATAATAAGGGCGCATCCCCAGATGTCGTTGAAATATGGCGTGTCGGCGATAATGAAGCACAGGCATTACCGTGATCGCAGTGCGGATTTTTACCTGCTTAGTGGTATGCTGATAATGCTGGGGCTGATACGCTTTAGCAATACAAGGTATTTTAATAACCTGTTCGGCGCGCTGTTGAATCCCACGCGTAGTAACCGCCAGTTAAAGGAACAGATACAAGCGACCAAGCTCTCCAACCTGCTGATGAATATCTTTTTTACGATATCGGCGGGAGTATACATCTACTATATAGTGATGGCCTTTGCGCCCCAACGCCTGGGCACACTCTCCCCGTCTGTTTTATTGATATTGCTGGTAGTGGGGATGATGGTTATATACCTTGGCAAGTATGCAGTGATCAGGTTTAGCGGCTGGGCATTCAGGCTGGAGGGGATAACCGATTTCTATTTATTTAATGTTTTCCTGATAAACAAGATCATTGCCATAGCAATACTGCCGTTTATAGTCTTAATAGCCTTTGGCGATCCCGTTTACGCTCAGCCATTGGCCCTTGCCTCTTTTATCCTGATCGGAGTTTTATTCGTCAACCGGTATACCCGGTCGTGGCAGGTGTTCGGTTCGTTCTTTCAATACAGCAAATTCCATTTTTTTATGTACCTTTGCGCCTCGGAATTATTGCCACTGGCAGTGTTGATGAAGCTATTGGTGCGGGGTATATTGTACTATTAAAAAGAGAGAATACTAACCCGATCAGTAGTAAAAAGACAAAAAAATAACCCCGTTGTTATCTATTATGGCCAAAGCTGTTAATTCGACAACTAAGGATACAAAGATTAGCTCCATACTGATTACCCAGCCAAAGCCGGAGAGTGATAAGTCACCGTATTACGAACTGGCCAAGAAGTATAACCTGAAGCTGGAATTTCATCCGTTCATCCGCGTAGAAGGTCTTAGCGGAAAGGAGTTTCGTAAGCAACGCGTAGACATAACAGAGTATACAGCGATTATATTCAACAGCCGCAACGCTGTGGATCATTTCTTCCGCATATGCGAAGAACTGAAGGTGAAAGTATCGCAGGATATGAAGTACTTCTGCATAACAGAAGCTGTTGCATTATACC
>DASPNB010000207.1:0-2756 GCA_035626755.1 Flavipsychrobacter sp. | reverse complement strand
GAACCAGGATGGGAGCATAAATGGATAGATAACTGGCATATAAGAAAAGAGTTCCCCTGGTTCCCGGAAGAAAGCATCTCCGTACACAAACACTTCAGGCCCATACTTCAAAAGGCGCTGCGTGAGTTGGAAATACGAGGGTTGCACGAAGAAATAAAGACTTGCGACGGCTGCACCAAGCTCAGGAACGCCCCTAGCGAAACCTCTGTGTTATCGCTTCACGCCTGGGGAGCAGCCCTGGACCTGAACGCAAAAGACAATCCGCACGGTTCCGTAGGAAAGTGGTCTGAGAAATTCATCGATATTATGACGGCTGCGGGTGTCTATTGCGGTCAGAACTGGGAGGGCCGGAAGGACCCTATGCACTTTGCCATGCTGGACGGATGAGAAAAAAGGTGTAACTTTTTTCCGCACTAAGCGATATACGTATATGCAGCTAAGGGGGAAAACCTTTTTTATAACCGGAGCAAGCCGCGGAATAGGAAAATCAATAGCAATAAGACTGGCAAAAGAAGGGGCTAACATAGCCATAGTAGCCAAATCGGTGATAGAAGACCCGAGGCTGGGCGGCACTATCTACAGCGCAGCAGAAGAGGTGAACGCGGCAGGCGGTAAAGCCCTGGCCATACAATGTGATATAAGAGACGAAGACCAGATACTGCGCGCCATTCAACAAACGGTGAGCATCTTCGGCGGTATAGACGGAGTGATCAATAACGCCTCTGCCATTTCCCTGAGCAAAACAGAGCAAACGGAGACCAAGCGGTTTGACCTGATGCACAGCATTAATGTACGGGGCACCTTCCTGGTAACCAAGCACTGCATACCGTTCCTGAAAAGATCGGAGAATCCCCACATCATTACGCTTTCGCCACCACTGGACATGTCGCCGGAATGGTTTGGGTTCTCGCTCGCCTACTCTCTTACCAAATACAATATGAGCATGATGGCCATTGGCTGGGCCAATGAATATAAGGATGCGGCTATAGCGTCTAATTCACTGTGGCCGGTGACGACCATTGCTACCGCTGCGGTAAAGAACCTGCTGGGCGGTGAGATGCTTATAAACAAAAGCCGGAAACCCGAGATAGTAGCAGACGCTGTGAACTGGATAGTGCAGCAACCATCAAAAGAGTGCACAGGTAATACTTTCCTGGATGAGGACGTTATGGCGAAGGCCGGGATAAGCGACCTGAGCGGGTATGCGGTGAAGCCGGGGATGGAGTTGCAGAAGGATCTGTTTGTGAAGTGAACTATTTTGAATAGAAAAAAACTGTATGAAAAAATACTTTTTGCCGACGTCAATTATTTTTCTGCTTTCATTGTTTACCTGTTCGATCCTTTTTTGGTTAGATCTACATGACCCTTACATGACCTATGTTGCCTACGTTAAGCGAGAAATTGAAACATCTAAATTTTGGATCTTGTTGACGCTTTTCAGCCTTATTCCCATTTTCCCAACTTACTTCCTCATATACATGTTGTTCTCCATAAGGCGTAGTTCTCAGGGTAAATAGGACGCGCCCTTAAAAAGAGAAGAAGAGCTATTTTTATAAAAAACACACATACATTGGAACAAATACTTTCTATTAATGGGGTCTCGAAGGCGTATGGAAAGATACAGGCCTTGAAGGATGTGTCTTTTGAGGTGCCGCCGGGATCGGTGTTCGGGATACTGGGACCGAACGGCAGCGGCAAGACCACTATGCTGGGCATTTTACTTAATGTGCTGAAGGCAGATGCGGGGACATATTCCTGGCTGGGTGGCATGCAGCAGGATGAGGCACGCAGGCAGATAGGTTCGCTGCTGGAGACTCCTAATTTTTATCATTACATGTCGGCCTGGGATAATCTGGGCGTAGCGGCAGCCATTAAGCAACGCGGGCAGGATGACAGGGAAAGAGTGTTACAGAAGGTAGGCTTGTTGGAAAGGAAGGATTCCAAATTTCAGACCTACTCCCTCGGGATGAAACAGAGGCTGGCCATAGGCTCTGCACTGCTGGGCAACCCAAAAGTGCTGGTGTTTGATGAGCCGACCAATGGCTTAGACCCGGCGGGCATTGCAGAGATAAGAGAACTGATACGACAGCTGAATAAAGAAGGTATCACGATAATTATGGCGAGCCACCTGCTGGATGAAGTGGAGAAGGTTTGCACGCATGTGGCGATACTGAAAAAAGGTGAGCTGCTGCTTACGGGCGCAGTGGATGAAGTGCTGCACAGCGAAGACCAGGTGGAGGTAAAGTCGGGCGACCTGGCTGCGCTCTCTAATATCGTCAGTGCTATGCCGGGTATACATAGGGTGCAACAGGTGAACGGGAGCCTGCAGCTTAGCTGCGACAAAACATTACTACCTGCGCAGATAAATGAATACTGCATGAACAAGGGCATCGTACTCTCACATCTTGCACTCAAGAAAAAGAGCCTGGAAACAAAATTCATGGAACTCACCAACTAAGACAAAATGAAAGCATTACTTGCCATAGAATGGCTCAAAATAAAACGCTACCGTACCTTCTGGATATTGGCAGCATTCTTTACAGTACTTCTGCCCTTGTGGAACTATATGATAGCAAGCGGGATGATGCAAATGGGCGGAGGCGGAGTTAATTTTCTTAACCGCGCCTATTCGTTTCCGGGTGTGTGGGAAAACGTAGGCTTCTGGGCGAGCATCTTTATTATTTTCCTCTCGATGCTGGTTATTATTCTTACTACCAACGAATATACCTACCGCACGCACAGGCAGAATGTGATAG
>DASPNB010000206.1:0-5004 GCA_035626755.1 Flavipsychrobacter sp. | reverse complement strand
TACCGGGCCGGCCAATAAAGGCCTGGAGCCTATGAAATGGGAAGACATGGAGGGTGATTAGCAACTCTCACATTTAAGTTCCGAACCGTTAACTTTGCCATCTATGCTGAAATTTGAGCGATTTACCTTAGAGAACGGATTAAGGGTATTAGTGCACCATGATGATACTACACCTATGGTGGCAGTGAACGTCTTGTATGACGTGGGTGCACGCGATGAAGAAAAAGAACGTACAGGCTTTGCTCACTTGTTTGAACACCTCATGTTCGGCGGCTCGGTGAACATCCCGGAATACGACGAACCCCTGCAAATGGCTGGTGGCGAAAATAACGCTTACACCACCAACGATATCACCAACTATTACATTCAGCTTCCCATACAAAATATAGAAACAGCCTTCTGGCTGGAAAGCGACAGGATGCTTTCACTTGCTTTCAGCGAAAAAAGCCTGGACGTCCAACGGAAAGTTGTTTGCGAAGAATTTAAAGAACACTACATCAATAAACCATATGGCGACGCCTGGGATCACCTGCGCGAACTCTCATATACCACTCACCCCTACCAGTGGATGACCATAGGCAAAGAATTGAAGCACATAGAAGAAGCCCGGCTGGAAGATGTAAGGGCCTTTTTCCAAAAACACTATACACCACAAAATGCTATTCTTTGTGTGGCAGGCAATGTAAGCGTAGAGCAGGTAAAGCAACTGAGCGAAAAATGGTTTGGCCCTATACCTGCCGGAAATAAATACGAACGGAACATTACCCCCGAGCCGGAACAAAATGGCGCCCGCCAGCAAACAGTATTTGCAGATGTACCCCTCGATGCACTATATAAGGCCTGGCATATTGGCCCCAGGCTCTCACCTGAATACTACGCTGCCGACCTCATTACTGAAATAATGGGCAATGGTTTCGCCTCACGCCTGTATCAACGACTCGTAAAAGAACAACAACTCTTCAGCAATATATCCTGCTACCATACAGGCAGTCACGATCCGGGCCTGGTAATAGTAGAAGGTAAGATCATTGAAGGTAAAAGCATTGAAGATGCCAATGCAGCAGTAGAAAAAGAAATGTTGGAACTGGTAAACGGCGGCGCCACAGAAGATGAACTGCAAAAGGCAAAGAATAAGATTGAGGCCATGATAGCCTTTGAAGACATGGCCCTGCTTTCCCGCGCCAATAATATTGCTTTCTATGAGCTGCTGGGCGATGCTTCCATGATCAACGATGAATGGAGCAAATACCAGGCAGTAACACAGCAATTCCTGAAAGAAACAGCGGCAAAAATATTCCGCACTGAAAACTGCAATACCCTGTTCTACAAAAGGAAACAAGCTTAACACACTACATCACACACACATGATTTTTGAAGGAAAGATTGCAGAGAATGGCGATGCATTCGATAATAGAATTACCAAACTGTTCGCCATTAGGTATCCCATTATACAGGCAGGCATGATATGGGCCTCCGGATGGCGGCTTGCATCTGCGGTAAGTAACGCGGGCGGGCTCGGCATTATTGGCGCTGGCAGTATGTACCCCGATGTGCTTCGCGACCACATACAAAAATGCAAGCAGGCAACCCACAAACCTTTCGCTGTAAATTTACCTCTCCTCTACCCCGATCTTGACAAGCATGTGTCGATTATACTGGAAGAGAAAGTGCCCATAGTTTTTACTTCTGCAGGCAATCCCAAAACATGGACGGCAAAATTTAAAGAGCACGGCATCACTGTAGTACACGTGGTTTCAAGCGCTAAATTTGCTAAGAAGTGCGAAGAGGCCGGTGTAGACGCCGTAGTAGCCGAAGGATTTGAAGCCGGTGGGCACAACGGAAGGGAAGAAACAACGACGCTCTGCCTTATACCTTCTGTACGACAGGCTATAGATATACCACTGATAGCCGCAGGCGGCATAGCCACAGGTCGTGCTATGATGGCAATGATGGTATTAGGTGCGGAAGGCGTTCAGATGGGCAGCCGCTTTGTATGCACACCCGAGGCATCAAGCAGCATTGCTTTCAAAGAAGCTGTTGTAGCCGCCAACGAAGGCGACACTATCCTCACCATGAAAAAGCTGACTCCTGTCCGCCTGATAAAGAACCAGTTTTACAAACAGGTACAGGAAGCTGAAGACAGCTGTGCAAGCACGGACGACCTGAACAACCTTCTCGGCCGCGCGCGCGCCAAAAAAGGTATGTTTGAAGGTGATCTTAACGAAGGCGAACTGGAAATTGGCCAGGTAAGCAGCATCATAAAAGAACTCAAACCTGCCACTGAGGTGGTAAAAGAAGTCTGGGAAGAGTTTAAACTTGTAGCTGCTGCTCCTTTCATCTACTAAACAAAAGATGTCGATAATAACACAGCCCCGAACTAGCGGAGCTGTGTATTTGGAAACCCAATATAGCCGGCGTACCAGACCGGCTTTTTCTGCACATTGAACCTGTAAAGCGGTGTGCTTGTCATCCATAAAGCTACAACCTTCCATACTGGCCGCAGAAAGCCTTCATTCCTCAACGTACAGGCTAATAAGACGTGCTTAACGAAAAAGATGTCGAAGAAAAACTGCTTAACTTTCTATAAAACATACTTAAAACAAACTTAAAGGCCCTTCAACACTGTCTATATAAAAATTATTTCAGCGAATTTTATTAGGTGCAGCAGAAAAGAATATATATGTGGCTGGCAGGCATTAGCCTGTTGCTGGTAGTGCTCGTAGCTATACAGTTGGTATGGCTGAGAGATGCCGCCCGTGTTCAGGCCAAAGAAACCCAATTACACATTCTCCGTGCAATGGAGAAAGCAGAGACCGAGATAAAAAAGAACGCTTATTGCTTCGAGATGTATAGCAAGTGCTTTATCGGCCCTAAAGAGAGTATCTATTTCGTCCGCAAACGTCAAGACACTGCGCTTCACACTGCCGTCCTCGACACTCTCGATATGTATATGGATCTTGAAGGCTGGGGAGCTGATACCGACCTTTATAAAATGAGCGTGCTGGAAGAGGATTTCCCCGCCAGCGTGCAGATACATGCAAGCTTTCATGTAGAGTTCGGCGATACAGGCAAGGCCCCGGACCTGGCCCGGGCCCGGCACGAGAACTTCTCCGGAATAGGCTTCAGGGATGTGATCTCTAGCAAGCGCCCCATAGATTCCCTGTTCAGCATGAAGCTGACTGATTCATTCATTCGCAAAAGTCTGGCAGATGAAAACATCACTGCCTCATTTGGCTTCGGATTTATTCATGATAAAAGCAAGAAAGTCGCATACACCAAAAGAGCAGATGATACTGCGGCCTTATTGAAAAGTCCTTATCACATGAAAGTATTCTCCGATAATAAGTTCATGCCGCAGCACAGTCTTGCCCTGGTGTTTCACGAACCCGTTATTGCCGGCCCTGGCTATTGGCTGTACGCCTTCATCGGCATCATCGTAGTCCTGGCCATATCCTTCTATTTCTTTGTACGGTTGTACATAAAGCAAACACGCCTGTCTGAAATGAAGTCCGACTTCATCAACAATCTTACACATGAGTTCAATACTCCCATGGCCAATATTTCCCTGGCCCTTGAAACACTCGCTGAACAGGATCACGTGAAGGACCCGAAGGTGGAACGGATATTTAGCATCATTTCTACCGAGTCGGGAAGGCTCCAGGAAAATATCGAACGGGCCCTGCAGGTAGCCACTATGGAAAAAGGCAATCTCCATTTGCAGATGGAACAGGTAGATCTCGTTGCAACGATCAATACGATTATTTCATCTTACCAGCTGCAAACCGAGCAACTCCACGGATCAATTAATTTCTATCACCCAAAGCAAAGCCACGTCTATGGCGATGAAACACATCTGCTGAATTGTATCTGCAACCTACTCGACAATGCCATAAAATACAGGCACGGAGCGCCGCACATAAGTGTCAGCCTGGAAGACAAAGACAGCTATGTGCAGCTATGCGTTAGCGACAATGGCAAAGGCATGAATGCAGAAACACAAAAACATATTTTTAATAAATTCTACCGTGCACACGAGGGCAACACTCACGACACAAAAGGCTTTGGTCTCGGTCTTGCTTATGTAAAAGGCATTATTGAAGTCCATGGTGGCAAAATATCTGTCTGGAGCAAACCGGGTGGCGGAACTAAATTCACTATCATCTTACTTAAAAACGGCGTTTATGCTTGACAATTCTACTAAGAAACCATACCTGCTCATTATAGAAGACGACATTAACCTCGGCTATCTGCTCAAGGAGAACCTGCAAAGCAAAGGCTTTGATGTGCAACTGGAAGATGCCGGCAACAAAGGGTTGAAAGCAATCGAAAAAGGCGGCTTCGACCTCTGCATACTCGACGTAATGCTGCCCGAGGTAGATGGCTACAAGCTGGCTACAAAGCTGAAACAAAAACATCCGGCAATACCTTTCCTCTTCCTCACAGCAAGAGTATTGGAACACGACAAGCTTCATGGCTTCGAGATAGGTGCAGACGACTATATTGTGAAGCCCTTTGGCTTTAAAGAACTTTACTACCGCATAAACGTGATTCTCCGTCGACACTCAAAAACGGATATCATCCATGCACTGGAAACCAAGGTCCTTGAATTCAGTAAGCTCTCTTTCAATATATCTCAGCGCACACTAATGATCAACGGCAATGCACGCAAATTAAGCCAGCGGGAAGGCGGCATACTGCAAAAGCTGCTGCAACACACAGGCAGTTACGTTACCCGTAGCGAGATCTTACTGAGTGTGTGGGGCAATGACGATTACTTTACCGCCAAGAGCATGGATGTGTATATCACCCGCTTGCGGAAAATTCTAAAAGATGATCCCAGTATCGAAATAGAGAATCTCTATGGAACAGGCTATCGTATTGTCGCCTACGAACGCACTGTGTCCTAATGTTTTTTACGTTCCGCTTCTAATATATCCGCCACTGCAAGTACTATATTATAAGGTACTCCTTTCTCCTCTCCCGTAATATCGAACCTCCCAAGAG
>DASPNB010000205.1:0-2343 GCA_035626755.1 Flavipsychrobacter sp. | reverse complement strand
TGCCGGAGTTCATACATAATATAGAGCTGAGTTATAACAAGCTGCACGACAAAGGACATAATATCATCGTGAGCACATATTACCAGTACACCCAAAATCTTATCGAGCGTTACAGGATATTGTATGCTGATGGTACATCTTTTACGCAACGCCGCAACCTGGCTGCAGGGGTTACATACGGACTCGAACTGACCGGCCAATTACAGCTGATCAGTAAAATATGGGATGTAACGCTGAATAGCAACTTTTTCCGAAACGAGATACGGGGCAGTAACATTGATCCTGCTTTAGACAATAGTGGGTTTGGCTGGTTTGCCAAGCTCAACACCAACATAAAATTGCCTGCTGATTTTTCAATACAGCTAAACGGCAATTATGAAGCGCCCAAGGTGGTCGCGCAAGGTTTCCGGCAGGAAGTGTATTGGATAGACGTTGCATTGCGCAAAAATTTCTGGGATGGGAAGGCCAACCTGGTGTTAAATGTTTCTGATATTTTCAATACACGTAAGTATAATACAGACTTTGACTTCGGCCCATACCTGCAAACCAATTATAATGACAGGGAAACACGTATTGGTAATATTACCTTTTCTTACCGCTTCGGAAGCAGCGAAGCAAGGTCTTTTGGTGGAAGAAGGCGCGGCGCAAGAGGTGCGAAAACAGAACTTAATCCCGATACAAATAAGGATAGAGATAATATAAAAGACAAGGATAATGATGACGGCGGGGGAGGTAACAATAATGGTGGCTTTTAACATTGAGGTTTGTAGTATGAAAAAGTCGTAAATTGTAGTTATGAAAAAGCTTTTCATGCTATTGCTCTGTGCTGCTCTTGCCTACGACGCAGATGCACAACTGGGCGATATATTAAATAAAGGTAAAAAGGTATTATCCGACAACCGGAAGGGTAACAGCAGTCTTTCTAATTCCGAAGTCATAGCCGGTTTGAAGCAGGCTCTTGAAATAGGTTCCAACAACGCGGGCAGTCAATTGTCCGCGCTCAATGGTTATTTTGGCAATCAACTGATAAAAATACTGATGCCCCCTGAGGCAAAAAAGGTGGAACAAACTCTTCGTTCCATAGGCATGGGAAGCGAGGTGGATAAGGCGATATTGGCTATGAACCGCGCCGCGGAAGACGCGGCCAAAAAAGCGGCGCCTATCTTCGTTGACGCCATACGTACTATAACTATACAAGATGGCCTGGGCATACTGCGCGGCGGCAATGGCGCTGCCACCAATTACCTGAAGGGCAGAACCACAACTCAGCTTACTAATTCCTTCCGGCCCGTTATCGAAAATTCCCTCAAAAAAGTAGACGCCACCAAATACTGGTCGCAAGTGTTTAGCATTTACAATAAGCTGCCAACTACCGTCAATAAGATCAATCCTGACCTTGCCGGATATGTAACTGAAAGAGCGTTAAGCGGCTTGTTCGTAACGGTAGAGCAGGAAGAGAATAAGATCAGGCAAAATCCATCGGCACGCGTTACAGACTTGTTAAAGAAGGTATTCGGACAAGTGTAAATTATTAAAAATCAAACACAACAGGCAGCATATTGTTTCTCTAAAGTAACGGGTTATGACACAAGACAGTAATCAGCCAACGACATTACCGGCATGGTGGGAACAGTTATCCTTCGAGCATAAACCATTGTTCAGCCTTAATGAAAATGGGGAACTACTGCTTAAAGAGTATCGCGAATACAAGCAGCGCCCGGTAGGGTCGCTGAATGCTGATAACGCTGACATGTTGTTCCAACTCCTGGCCGACAAATTTCCGGAAGTGGAAGCCAAGGTGACCGAATTGGTTATAGAGTGGAATGCTGAACCTGATAAGTTGAAGCTGGTGGGCAAGGTAGAGCGTGTGAAGGAATACCTGCATCACGCAAATGCTGTAGGCGATTTTCATACTATATATAAGATAGTAGAGAACCTCGATAAAGAGATCCTTAAGCTAACGGAAGAAAATTATACAAAAAAACTCGCCTTGGTACAAAAGGCAGAGGAATTGTCGGTCAGTGAGACCTGGAAGGAAACTACCGAAACCTTCCGTACAGTGGCAGAGGACTGGAAACAAATAGGACACCTGGATAAGAAAAGGAACGACGAGCTATGGGCGCGACTGGAAGCGGCAAAAGACAAATTTTTTGAACGCAAGCGCGGGCACCAGGAAGATGTGAACAAGGAAATGCTGCAAAACCTGGACCTTAAAATGGAGATCGTAGATAAGGCCGAGAAATTGGCGGCTTCCGACGACTGGAAGAAGGCAACCGACGAGTTTAAGGAGCTTATGGAGCAATGGAAGGGTATTGGCCGCACTATGCACGATAAAAATGAGGA
>DASPNB010000204.1:0-3840 GCA_035626755.1 Flavipsychrobacter sp. | reverse complement strand
AACCGGCCGGCGAATAAAAAAGTTGGTTGCTGGCATTGACCAGGAAGATATGCTAAGAAGGATAGGCTTTTTTTTCTGGATCAACCCTGATCGGGCGCTGAGTCTGTTCAATAAAAACTACCAGGAAGATATTAAAGACGCCCACATTCTTTCATTCTTCGAAGACCTTCTAAAAGAGATACCCGACGAACATGACCCGCTTAACCAGATGCTATTCTGGGAAATAAGAAGCTTCCTTGTAGACCACAATCTCAACTACATGGATAAGCTATCAATGGCAGCAAGCATAGAAACACGGGTGCCTTATCTCGATAAAGAACTGGTGCATTTCAGCACCAAAATACCGCCTTCACTCAAGCTGAAAGGAAAGGAAACAAAGTATATATTAAAGAAGGTGGCCGAGCGATATCTTCCCCACGACGTGATCTATAGGCCGAAAACAGGCTTTGTGGCTCCCATCCGCAGATGGATAAAAGAGGATATGAAAAGTATGATACAGGAACGTCTTTTTTCGCCGTCCTTCGATAAATGGGGAATATTTGATCAAAAAGCCATTGCTCAACTGATACACGACAACGAAACGGGCAAAATTGAGGCCGCCTACACTATCTGGAGCTTGCTGGCCATAGAATCATGGCTGAGACAATTCGCTGAATAAGCTTTTTTCTTGCTGCCTGCTATTATCTTTGCTTTCAGCCCGCTATATTGCTGACCAGCAATATATAGCACTCTTTTTAATAGATGAAGCAGCTCATTCAGAACCTTAAGAACGGAGATACAATACTTGAAGAAGTACCGGTGCCCATGCCCCGGAAAGGTGAGGTGCTGATAAAGACCTCGTGCAGTCTTATATCGCTGGGTACCGAAAGAATGTTAGTAGAGTTCGGTAAGGCCGGCTGGATAAACAAAGCCCGCCAGCAACCCGACAGGGTGAAAATGGTGCTGAATAAGATAAAAACCGATGGCCTTCGTCCTACGATAGAGACAGTCTTCAACAAACTGGGCCAGCCGCTTCCTTTAGGATATTGTAACTCGGGCGTGGTAGCAGCCGTTGGCAAAGGTGTTTCTGAGGTTAAAGTGGGTGACCGTGTTGCTTCTAACGGAAACCACGCAGAATATGTTTCTGTTCCGCAAAACCTGGTAGCAAAAATTCCCGATTCCGTACCCGATGAGGACGCGGCATTTACGGTAATAGGTGCAATAGGATTGCAGGGAATACGGTTGGTCAACCCGGGGTTCGGCGAAACCGTGGCAGTGATAGGGCTTGGCCTTATCGGCCAGATAACGGCCCAGCTGTTGAAAGCAAACGGTTGCAGAGTAATAGGCATCGACCGCGACAGGAAAAAATTAGAACTGGCTGCTGCAAATGGGATTATTACCATGAGTGCAGATGGGAATAACGATCCTGTAAAATTTGTACAATCTCTTACCGATAGCAATGGCGCCGATGCAGTGATCATAACCGCATCAAGCAAAGACAATAGTATCATCGCACAGGCCGCGAATATGTCAAGGAAACGAGGCCGGATTGTGCTGATTGGAGCTGTAGGTCTTAATATAAGTCGTGCTGATTTTTATGAAAAGGAATTGAGCTTCCAGGTAAGTTGTTCCTACGGACCGGGAAGATATGATCCCTCTTATGAGCAAAAAGGAAATGATTACCCTATTGGCTATGTAAGGTGGACTGAGAAAAGAAACTTTGAAGCTGTATTGAACGCTCTTGCAACCGGCCAGCTGAACGTAAAGCCACTGATAACGGAGCGTATACCAATCAACGATTACCAGAAGGTATACGGTAATATGTCTGATCCTAACCTGGTGGCTGGCATACTTACCTATGATTCAACAGCTGCTGCCGATAGAAAGATAGTTTACACGCAAGGAACATATGCGGGTAAAAAGGGAGTGCTTGGAATCGTAGGTGCCGGAAACTTTACCGACGCTATGGTGCTGCCGTTGCTGAAGAAACTGGAGGCACCTATAAAGATGATCGCCAGCTCCGGCGGACTCACCGGTACCACGCTGGCGAAAAAATTTGGAATAGCAGCATCTACAACAGATTACAGGGAAATACTAAAGGATAACGAGATAGACACAGTTGTGATTACTACCCGACCCTTTCAGCATGCGGCAATGGTGATGGAAGCCCTGGAAGCAGGCAAACATGCCTTTGTTGAAAAGCCACTTGCTATAAGGCATGATGAGTTAGACGAACTGATCGATGTATATAGCAGGTCTAATACCAGTGTTTCAGTTGGATTCAACCGGCGCTTTGCTCCCCTGGCAGTAAAGATGAAAAATCTCCTGGGCGGTAGCGAAGCACCTATCAATATAGTAGCTACCATGAACGCGGGCTTCATACCCCAGGAAATGTGGATGCACGACATGGAAGTTGGCGGCGGACGTATCATTAGCGAAGCTTGTCACTTTATAGACCTGTGCAGCTACCTTGCTGGTTCTTTGGTTGAGGCTGTATGCATGAATAGTATGGGAACAAACCCTGCTGAAAATACCGACAATGCGAGTATACTGCTGAGATACCAGAACGGTTCTAACGCAGTGATCAACTATTTCTCTAACGGCAGTAAAGCATACGATAAAGAAAGAGTTGAAGTATACTCGCAGGAAAGAACTCTTGTCATGGAGAACTGGCGAAAACTGACTGGCTATGGCTTTAAGAACTTCTCGAAAGACAGCTCTTCACAAGACAAAGGTCATGCAGCACAATTTAAATTACTGATGGAAAATATCAGGTCGGGAAAAGGAGCCATCATCCAATTTGAGGAACTTATTAATACAACGCGGGCGTCGATCGCAGCAGTAGACAGTTTGAAGAAAGGAGAATGGATTTCCATTCTGTAGTGTTAATCGATATTAATTTCTGAATGATCCTTATTTTAATACCGCTGATATCAGCATTCATTGGATGGTTTACCAACTGGATAGCTATTAAAATGCTGTTCCATCCGAAGGACCCTGTAAAGTTCCTGGGCTTTACATTTCAGGGTATATTCCCAAAAAGACAGCAACAGTTTGCCAAAAAGCTCGGCGTACTCGTAGCAACTGAATTATTACATTTTGATGAAATAGCCGTTCAACTGAAGGACCCGTCTAAATTAAAGGAACTCAACCCGATCATTGAAGCGCACCTTGACAATTTTCTGAAGGTGAAGCTGCAAGAAAAACTGCCTGTAATATCGATGTTTGTGGGCGACAATACCATGAACAAGATAAAGGATGGCATGATGGAAGAAATAGAAAGCCTTCTACCCGAAATTATTACCCGCTATACCGATTCCCTGAGCACCCAGATAGATATTGAAAGGATCGTAACAGAAAAAGTATCTAAGTTTTCATCCGACAAGCTGGAAGAGATACTGGTCTCTATCATGAGTAAGGAATTTCGTTTTGTAGAAATACTAGGTGGTGTACTTGGCTTCATGATCGGTTTATTCCAGGTATTACTTACCTACTGGACCAGCTAAGATTTCTTCAAATTCTCTGCGGCAATTTCTGCCAGCCGTGGATGCATAATAAAGTACTGGTGCCCTCTATCTTCTTGTTCCACGGCTTCTGCCATGTTGTTAAGAATGTCCATTGTCGATTGCACAAGATTTTTTACCATTACAGGCTCAAAGCGCTGCCTGAGTTGAGCAATTGTTTCTCCGGCCCGCGGCTTAATATACTCTTTCGCAATTATGCGGCCTGTATCTACACCCTTATCCATAAAGTGAGTAGTGACACCAACATTGTCTTTATCATTCAATAGCAAAGGCCACTCCACCACGTCCATTCCTTTATACCGGGGCAGTATCCCCATGTGGCAGTTAAGCACACCCT
>DASPNB010000203.1:0-2275 GCA_035626755.1 Flavipsychrobacter sp. | reverse complement strand
GCGATCAAGAGCCTCGCGATGCAGATCGTTGAGAGCGAACATGAAGAGCTGGCGATGGCGGGTTAAGTCAAAAAGTAAAAAGTAAAAAGCGAAAGGAAACAGTGAAAGTTCTCCGCAGCTTATTTCCAATTCCACCACTTTAGTTTTTCCGGTTTGCGTCTGGCAGGGGGCGTATTTGCATAATATACTGCACATCGGAAGGTATAGAGCAGGCATTTGTCCTGCACAGCTCCCACATATAGATTAGATATTTCATAAAGAGCCTGTGGGTCTTTGCCCTTCAGGTCAGCGATGGATTTTATTTGGATGTTCCAGAGGTCATTGGCAATTGACTTGCCAATGCCTGGAATTTGCATCAGTTCCTTGAGCGCTATTTGTTTTTCGGTTGGCACTTTGAAAGAAAAAATTAAAAAGAAAAACTAAACAATAGTTTTCTTAAGCGTTTTCCAGACTGAAGAGGCTATCTACGAATTCTTCCTTGTTGAAAATCTGGAGGTCTTCCATCTTTTCTCCCACGCCTATATACTTTACCGGTATTTTAAACTGGTTGGCTATAGCGAGTACGACACCACCTTTGGCAGTGCCATCGAGCTTAGTAACCGCTATAGATGTAACATCGGTGGCAGCTGTAAATTGTTTAGCCTGTTCCAATGCATTCTGCCCTGTGCTGCCATCGAGTACCAGGAGTACTTCGTGAGGGGCATCCGGCATTTTTTTGCCTATAACACGACGGATCTTGCCGAGTTCGTCCATGAGATAGGACTTATTGTGCAGACGGCCGGCAGTGTCGATAATGATGACATCTACATCGCGTGATAAACCGCTGGCTACCGTATCGAATGCAACAGAACTTGGGTCTGATCCCATTTCCTTTTTTACGATCGGAACGTCTACGCGTTCACTCCAGATAGTAAGCTGGTCGACCGCAGCTGCACGGAAAGTATCAGCTGCACCAAGCAGTACGCTTTTCCCGTTTTTCTTAAAGTTGTAAGCCAGTTTGCCTATTGTAGTGGTTTTGCCAACGCCGTTTACACCTACTACTAAAATCACGTATGGCTTCTTGCCTGCAGGAACGTCGAAAGTTTCGAATTCAGAGGAAGGAGCTTCGGTAAGCATACCCATTATCTCTTCCTGCAGAATACGGTTGAGTTCAGAAGTGCCGAGGTATTTGTCTTTGGCAACGCGGTCTTCTATGCGCTTGATAATCGCGATGGTGGTATCAAGACCAACGTCTGCGCCAACAAGAGCTTCTTCTACCTGGTCGAGCACTTCTTCATCTACGGAGTCCTTGCCCGCAATAGCCTTTGTTATTTTTGAAAAAAAGCTCTGCTTGGTTTTTTGCAAACCCTGGTCGAGTGCTTCCTTCTGTTCCTGCTGCTCTTTATTTCGTTTAAATAATTTATCGAAAAAACCCATAGATGATCAATTCTTTAGTTGCAGTTGGCAGCGGCAGTTAGCAGTTGCCAAGACGCAAATTGGAATGGCGAAGTTAATATTAATACTATTAGAGCTAATGTATTAAAATTCGCTTTTATAGTATTATTAAGCCAATATCCCGAACTTTGACCAAAATTCAAGCAATGGGCATAGCAGATAGATTATTTAATATGAAAAACGAGCAGGCAGCAGCCAACCTGAAGGCAGGTGAGGAATTCCTGGCGGAGAACGCAAAGAAAGAGGGCGTGGTGAGCCTGCCCAGCGGCCTGCAGTATGAAGTGATAACAGATGGTGGTGAAGGACAGAAGCCAACGGCTACCCAGACCGTGACCTGCCACTACCATGGCACCCTGATCAACGGGACCATCTTTGACAGCTCGGTGCAGAGAGGCAGGCCTGCCAGCTTTCCGCTGAACAGGGTAATAAGCGGCTGGACAGAAGGACTTCAACTAATGAGCGTAGGCAGCAAGTGGCGCTTTTTCATTCCGCCCCACCTGGGCTATGGTGCACAGCAGGCAGGCGCCTCTATAGGGCCGAATAGCACGCTAATATTTGAGGTGGAATTGATATCTATCAGCTAAGAAATGCGTCTGACGGCGAAGAGCCGTGCTGACGCTATGCAGATAAAAAAAGGGCGTAAGCCCCTTTTATTATTCTATCGTGATATTTCTTGTGCCCGTCCAAACACCATCTTTCTTTTCCATGTGAATGATACCCGTGCCGCCAGGAGGCCTGGTGTTTTCATTGTAGCCCTGCAGCAGGGGATCGCCCCTGAAAACGAAGTCGTTAATATAATAAGGTTCTTTACCAGGTTCCATGATCGCTGCATGTATGTGCG
>DASPNB010000202.1:0-7612 GCA_035626755.1 Flavipsychrobacter sp. | reverse complement strand
ATGTGGGCCGGCCGGCCTGGTGCTCGCGGTAGTGACGGGTAACTGTACCGTGTGCAGCTTCTGCTTCCATAGTTTTACCGTCCGGAGTCACAAGTGTAGAAGTCATTAGGCCCAATGAACCGAAACCCTGCGCTACAGTATCGCTCTGAACGTCGCCATCGTAGTTCTTACAAGCCCAAACGAAATTGCCGTTCCATTTCAGTGCAGAGGCAACCATGTCGTCTATCAGGCGGTGTTCGTACACCAGCCCGTTATGATCGAAGTCGGCTTTGAATTCCTTCTGGTAGATGTCTTCAAAAATGTTTTTGAAACGGCCATCGTATTTCTTCAGGATGGTGTTCTTGGTAGAGAGGTAAAGCGGCCATTTCTTCTGCAGGGCCAGGTTAAAACAGGCGCGTGCGAAGCCGGAGATGGATTCGTCGGTATTGTACATAGCCAGTGCAACACCATCGTCTTTAAAGTTGAACACCTCGTGCTCAATCACTGTCCCGTCCTCACCTTCAAACCTGATGGTGAGCTTGCCCTTGCCCTTTACTACAAAGTCTGTAGCGCGGTACTGATCGCCGAAGGCGTGACGGCCTATGCATATAGGTGCTGTCCAATTAGGAACGAGGCGAGGTATATTATTGATAACGATCGGCTCTCGAAACACAGTACCATCAAGGATATTACGAATAGTACCGTTGGGACTCTTCCACATCTGCTTCAGGTTGAACTCCTCTACACGGGCCTCATCGGGGGTGATAGTGGCGCATTTGATACCCACACCATGCTCCCTGATCGCGTTGGCTGCATCTACGGTCACCTGGTCGTTAGTGGCGTCGCGGTGCTCTACGCCGAGGTCGTAGTACTTGATGTCTACGTCGAGGTAGGGGAGTATCAGCTTGTCTTTAATGAACTTCCAGATGATCCGGGTCATCTCGTCACCATCCAGTTCCACTACGGGATTTGCCACTTTGATTTTAGCCATGGAGTATAAATTGTCGTGTTTTGATAAATGAGGAAAAATGGCAATGTGGCCATTTTGGATTCCAAATGTAAGGAGTTTGGGATGAAAAGTAAACTATGGCAATTTTGGCCAATGTGCATGCTTGTGCAAGGTAGATGTATGCTTGTGCAGCATCTCTGCAGACTTGCGCCGTGTTTGTGCAAGCTTGTGCAATGTAAGTGCGGCGTAGTGCAACGAGGCGCCCTTCATTTCCAGCCGGAAAGCCGCTACTGTGGCGGATTTAGCTGAGAAGCTATGAACAGGTTGCGATCAGTGGTCAGCAACCGGATTTTCCTTAAAGAGCTATAGTAAAGTTACGAAAATGAAGGGCCGCTTTCCAAAAAAGCAGGAGCTAATGTGGGTAACTTTTTTGCAGTTTTATTGCAAAAAACTGAGGTAAAATGGAAGTTGCCGTGTCACTCACCCGCGTAGGCTTTCCCGACGGCGGCAAGGTCGATTTTCTTCATGGGCATGAAAGCCCTCATTACTCGTGCAACCTTTTCTTTATCAGGGTCGGTCATCATATCATCGAGCTGGGGAGGAGTGATCTGCCATGAGAGGCCGAATTTATCTTTCAGCCATCCGCACTGTTGCGCTTTGGGATCGCCACCTTCACCGAGTTTTTCCCAGTAGTGATCGATCTCATCCTGGGTATCGCAGTAGAGCACAATAGATATTGCTTCATTGAATTTGAAAGCAGGGCCGCCATTCAGCGCCATGAACCTGTTGCCTTCCAGCTCGAACTCGATGGTGAGGACAGTGCCTTCATCCATACCGTGAATCTCTTTTCCCTCGTTGGGGTAATAAGCGGTCCGCCCGCGGGAAGAGTTGCTGAACGCAGATGTGTAGAAGTTCACTGCCTCTTCAGCGTTTTTATCGAACCAGAGGCAGGTGGTCATGTTATGCAATTTGGCCATGATGGTGTTTTTTGTTTTTGGCATAAAATCCGGGCCAGAGAACGGGACTGAGGGGCTGGAATTTGGAATTAGACCGATATTACCGCAGAGTTCGCGAAGGACGCAAAGAAAGGCGCAAAGGTATTGTTTCTGAAATGGGAGGAATAGGTGAACGCGCTGTGTTTAGCCGCTGTGCTTCCCCCCTCTGTCTCGCCGGCAGGCGGCTCGTCTGTCTCCCCCCTGCCAGGGGGAGAGTTTTTTTGTTTGGGCGGAGACCCGGTCGCTGTGCTTCCCACCCCGGCCGCCAACGCACGAGGCTGCGCACAGACCACCCCTCCCTGCGAGGAGGGGATTTTTGTGGTGGCAAGAACGCGCTGTGTTCAGCCGCTGAGCTTCCCACTCCGGCCGCCAACGCACGAGGCTGCGCACCGGCCACCCCTCTCTGCGGGGAGCTGATTTTTGTGGTGGCAAGAACGCGCTGTGTTCGGCCGCTGTGCTTCCCACCCCGGCCGCCCGCGCACAGGGCTGCGCACCGGCCACCCCTCCCTGCGAGGAGGGGAGTCTTCTTCTAATTTGGGTATACACCCCCCGGCCACCTTCCAAAGATGGGATTTTGTGTTGCGGGCAAGAACGAGTGGATAGGTTGCTTCGCCGCGTAGGCTTTGATATCAAACTTTAGCTTTTTGTTCGTTTTGCGGCTCGCAAGGACACCGTTTTTAGTGTAACTTTACACTCTTGCTGAAAAGAGCCTCACATATTGTATTTGTAACGGGGATGTACCTACTCCTGCTGTTCGGGACGGCATCGAAGGAGTTCATCCACTTATTCGCTGATCACCATGATACAGTGCATATCGATCACGAGGGCGAAGGACCTTTCTTTGAGAGCGAACACCATCACTGCGATTTCCTGAATTATTCCCTACCTGATTTTGATAACGATATCAGTTTTCCTTTTATCGCTTTTGCGGAGCAGGAAACTTATACTGAATTTCAACTACACGAAGTACAATTCGTACAGCGCGAGATCATACAGATCTCCCTTCGCGGTCCGCCTGTAATGGTGGCTTAGTTTCTGTGTCCCCTTTGGGGAATGAAAATTCATATTCCTAATCTTTTTTGCGAAACGATATGCATCGTTTACTGTGGTGTATCATACCCTGTATGTGCATCAATATATATAGTGCAAAGGCACAGCCGTGTACCAATACCGTAAAGGTGAGCGTGGTGGAAAAACACAATTTCGCGCCAGTATATCCTGCGCTAGTGTACATAGAGCAGCTGAACAAGGCTTACGATGCTGATGAGCAGGGTAATGTAAGGATAGACAGTATCTGTCCCGGCACTTATACTTTCCATATAGAAACAGCAGGTCATGAGCATGCGGCAGAGCAGGTAACGATAAGCGGGAATGCAACACTGCGCTTTAAGGTCTCACTGCTGGAGCATAACCTTGCAGAGGTACATATAACCGAAGAAAGGAACAAGACCCTACAGCAAAGCAAGGAAAGCCTGGACAAAGAAAAGCTGAATGCCGCATCGGGGAAGACCATAGGCGATATGCTGAAAGCGATAAATGGTGTTTCTACATTAGGTAACGGCGCTACTATCACCAAACCTGTAATACATGGCCTGCACAGCAACCGTATACTGATGCTGAACAATGGCATACGCCAGGAAGACCAGCAATGGGGCGGGGAACATGCGCCGAATATTGATCCGTTCCTTGCCAGCAATATTACCGTTATAAAAGGCGCGGCAGGTGTGCGCTATGGTACTGATGCTATGGGTGGCGTTGTGCTAGTAGAACCACCGTCGCTGAGGACACAACCGGGATGGGACGGAGAAATAAACCTTGCAGGATTTAGCAACAACAGGATGGGAGTAAGTTCGGCTATGGTGGAGCATGCGTTCAGGAAAGTTCCGGGACTGGCGTTCAGGGTACAGGGTACGTATAAGAAAGGCGGCAACTACCGCATACCCGGCTATTGGGTAGCTAATACGGGGGTGACGGAAACGAATTTTTCCGGTGCATTGGGTTATCGCAGTGCGCACTACGGGACGGAATTGTTCTTCAGCTTCTTTAATACTGACCTGGGTCTTTATCGCGGGTCGCATACAGGAAACCAAAATGACCTGATGAATGCTATCAATAGCCCGGTTCCGCTGATACCCGCTGAATTTACCTATGATATAGAAAGGCCCCGCCAGCATGTGGAGCATACCTTAGGCAAAGCCAGGGTATATGCAGACACCCGCCTGGGAATGTGGAACCTGATATATGCATTCCAGCGTAACTACAGACAGGAGTATGACGTGGTGCGTATAGACAAGGGCAATGCGCAACTGAATCTATCGCTGAATACGCATACTGCCAATCTTAACCTTGACCATAAGAAAACAGGTGGTATAGAAGGACAGATAGGTGTGGATGCCATCAGCCAGCAAAACTACCTTGGTAATGGCGACCGCATCTTTATACCCAACTACCTTATGTATGGAGCGGCGGCCTACCTGATAGAGCGCTATAAAAGAAAGAACGTTTCGCTGGAAGCGGGACTGCGCTATGACAACAGGTATTATGATGTGAACAATCCTGAAGGAAGCAACCAGCAGGTGGTGAACTACAAATACAATTTCAGCAATGTGTCGGGAACGCTGGGGCTTAAACACCAGGTGACCGACAAACTGGAATGGTCGCTTACGGCAGGCAGGGCATGGCGTGCTCCGCAGGCAAGTGAAATGTTCAGTGCGGGTCTGCACCAGGGAGCAGCAAGGATAGAAATAGGTAACAAGACGCTGAAGCCTGAGTCGTCGTTCAACCTGAATGCAGAAACCAAATATAGCGGAAAGAAGGTGGCAGCAGAACTCTCTTTGTACACACAGTATATAGGCAACTATATTTACCTAGAGCCGGGCGCTGACCTGCTTACTATAAGAGGTTATTTTAAAACCTTTAATTACAAACAGACGGATGCGATGCTTTCAGGTGCGGATGCTACAGTGGTGATGCAGCTGGCGAAAAATCTGCAGTCGACTGCGAAGGCATCGTTGCTCTACGCAAGAGACCAGACTAAAAAGGACTGGCTGATACTGATGCCACCCAACAGGTTTTCACTAGGCGTAAAGTATAGCAAAAGTTTTAGCAAGAACCTGCAGAACAGTTTCATAAGCCTTGATGGGCGATATGTAAGCAAACAAACACGTATCCCTTCGAACTTTGACGCCATAGACTATCCGCGGCCGCCGGAGGAATATTTTTTGCTGGATGCATCAATAGGAACTACATTACAATTCAATAAACAAATAATTAATGTCAGCTTTTCGGCAGATAACCTGCTCAATGCTAAATATCGTGATTACCTGGACGCCTTCAGGTACTACATTGATCAGCCGGGCAGGAACATGGTGCTGAGGCTGAATATTCCATTTCAATTTAACAATCAAAAAATCCAGGAATGAAAAAGATAATAATAGTAATAGTATTACTGGCACTGGTAGCCACTATGTTTGCAGCCTGCAAGAAGCCGAAGACACCGGTGGTGCAGGAAGAAGAACTAATAACAACGCTGCAGCTACATGTAACCGACAGTAACGGTGTGACTTCAGAATTTACCTACAAGGTGCAGAATGGCTTTGGCAGTACCACACAAGGTGTACTGCAGATAGACAGTGTGATGCTGCATCCTAATTCGGCATATACTTACGAGGTGATGTTATTTGACGAGTCGGTAACGATGATTAACATCACAGGCGAAGTGACATCGGAAAAAGACAAGCATCTTTTCCTGTTCGAGTCGAACCCGGTAAGTGGTGCCGGGGCGATCATGCAATCGGATGGAAGTAAGGATAATAACAGCCTGCCGTTTAACCAAACCGGCAAGTTCCAAACGGGAGATGCGGGGCAAGGTACGTTTACCGTGAGCCTGATGCACGAGCCCACAGACAAGAACGCCACCACACCATCGGGCAGCGGGGGAGAGACAGATGCGCAGGCTGTGTTCCCGGTTGTGCTGGAGTGAGTTAGTTGATTAGTTAATAGGTTGATTAGTTGATTAGTTGATTAGTTGATAGGTTGATAGGTTGATAGGGTGGTAGGGTGATAGGGTGATAGGTTGACAAGTTGATAGGTGGTTATGAAGATGTCCTGAACCGGGAGGCACAGGACATCTTGTTTTTATGTAACTTTATATAGTATATGCGCTATCAGCTAAGGTTAGTATTTGTTCTCATTTCCTGCACAGTTTGCCAGGTTGCCTCGGGCCAGTTTGAGGGGCAAGTGTACCAGCAAAGTGATCATGTAAAAGTCTTCAGTAATTCGGTTGAAAAGACACTGGCCTGGTGCGGAGGTTTCAACAACCCGCAGCTTTCCATGGCGGATCTGAACAATGACGGACTGCAGGACCTTGTGATCTACGAACGGTTTAACAAGCAGGTAAAAACATTTATCAATGCGGGAACAGCCGGTAACCCGGACTATAGGTTTGATGGAGGAGCGCTGCAGACTTTTCCTGAAGTGTCGGAGTATCTCATTTTAGCTGACTATAACAATGACGGTATAGAAGATCTTTTTGAGCGCGGCTTGCCCGGCTTCCAGGTGCATAAGGGATACTACAATGGTAATAATCAACTATGTTTCTCCTTTTATAAGCATCTTTCTTATAACAACGACAGCCAGAGCACAGGAACTATTAATGTATATGTGGACCCGTCGGATATCCCGATTGTTCATGATGTGGACGGTGATTCTGACCTGGATGTGATCAGTTTTTATTCGGGAGGTTCACGGTTGTATTACTACAGGAATATGAGGGTAGAGGATGGCCTGCCTGCTGACAGTATCCGTATAAAACTGAGAGACAGGTGCTGGGGTAAAGTTTACCAGGGATTTGACAAGCCCTATACGCTTCATAATACCTGCAGCAATGCGGGGCTCAGCAAAGAAACGGGCGGCTCGCGGCATACCGGTAACACGCTGTGCATGTTTGATGCAGACGGCGATGGCGATAATGATATACTGAACGGTAACCTGTCGTTTTCTGATATACAAATGCTCAATAACGGGAAGGCGCAGGGGACATCGGGGATAGATAGTATTTTAACACAGGATACTTCGTGGAAGCAATACAGCAAGGCACAGTGGCCATCGGCTTTCAGCCTGGATGTAGATGATGACGGCAAGAAGGATATTCTCATTACTCCGCATGGGGAGGGCACATCGGAGAATTATAAAACGATTTCTCTCTATAAAAATACCGGTACGACCAGCTCACCTGTTTTTACTTACCAGTCGGATACGTTTTTGGTAGATAAGATCATTGATGTGGGTACTTCTTCGCGCCCTTTCTTTTATGACTATGATAAGGACGGCAAGCCGGATTTACTGATTGGTTCGGACGGGTATTTTCAGTCGGGCCTGCTGAGGAGTAAATTGTCTTACTATAGGAATACTTCTACGGTGGGTAATCCCTCCTTCGATTTTCAGACAGATGACCTGGTTAATTTCAATGCATTGCAATTAAAAGGATCATCTCCTGCTGCAGGCGACCTGGATGGAGATGGCAAGGACGACCTGGTGCTGGGGCAGGCTGATGGTACACTGACCTTTTATACTAACACTGCTGTTTCTAACAATGTGCAACCGATATGGGCGAATCCGGTTACGCAGATAGAGGATATCAACCAGGTAAAAATAGACGTGGGGCAATATGCGGCTCCTGTTATCTATG
>DASPNB010000201.1:0-2165 GCA_035626755.1 Flavipsychrobacter sp. | reverse complement strand
CGCTAAAAGCCCCTGCAGTATATTAATTGGGCCACCTCCGCTATTGAAACCCGGATTGATCCTGTGAGGCAAATAATACCTTGCCAGGTTAATTCCATATATTGTTGCGGGGTGCAGTAATTCAGAACTGTTTCCTCCGGCACGTTCTTTTCGTACTCGCACATAACCATATGCCGTATCATCACATTTTCCTACGTCCACGATTTTTGCGTAACCCTTTACGTAATCATATTGCCCTGTACCTGTTATATCCATGTTGAAACTGTAGTACAGGTATTCAGCTCCTTCAAGGTAATTTTCGCGAAGTGACCGGTTCGGATTTTCCTTTTCAATTACCCTTTCAAAATATATGTAATCATTAATGCTGCCGGGATTATCATAGAGCGTGTTCTTACCATCCAAATGTTCACTATTTCCGACGCCGTAAATTTTAAACATTTGCATGGTTCGCCTGTCCTGCACGAATGAATAGTCATCGCTTTCATAGTTTACTGTTATAATACCGCCTGAAGGAAGTCTTATCTCAGTTAGTTCATACGGAGCTGCGTCAGCATCCAGGTTATCACCGTCTTGTTTTACATAGGGGAATTCATAGTTCGTGAGTGTTCCATCAAGACTATTATCTTTAAAATTTCCCCAACGATCTTTATTTGCATAGTTGTACGCATGCTTGGTACTGTCGTAATTGCCGTAAGTGAAAGAATAAGGGCTTAGCAGATTTTTTTGCGATGAACCATACTTTATATATATTTTTTCGAGCGTTAGCTTACCACCGTCATTGACAGCGTTAGGCAATCCTTTACACAAACGTCCGGACGTAGCATATTTAAAAATAACAGTCTTTATGGGTGTTGCAGTAGTAGTGTTGATTAACCGATCATGCTTGTTGAATAGTTTGATAGAATCCAGTTTGTAAGAGAAAGACGTATCACCTTTTGTATTTTTATAGTTTTGGGCATTATCATAGGTGCTGTTCGATGGCAATATGGCGGATTGAACCCCCATGCCATCCTCTCGTTTCGATACATAGAATTCGGCAACGTAATTTTTTGATTCAATTGACCGGATATGCCATTGTTGACGGGAACCCATGACAACACTTCCCTTATCATCATCGGAATCACTCCAGAAACCTGGTTGATATTGGGCTTTATCCGACTCATATGGCGTTCTCCAGCGATAGTCACCATCCCAAAGTGTATAATTGAATTTTACCCAATTACCCAAGTCATCATCTGTAGGCCCGTCTCCCAACACGTCAACATACTCTGCTGACAAAACGGAAGTCAACAAGTAACTATGCGCATAGGCGGGCGTGCTTGTGGATGAATAAAATCCCTCTTTGCCAAACAAATTGCTTCCATACTCCTGCCCATTTATGGCCACGAGACCCGTATTCAAATCGGCGCCGGCACCATTAATACTAAAAGTTACTTCACGGGACATGTTATTCATGGCTGGTATACCATAAATATATCTTCTACCATCCCCTAGGGTCTGCGTAAATTCACTGATTTGATGCGCTCTGTTTTCATCATCTTTCTCACTAGATCGGTTCGCTAGTGTCGGTGCATTGGGATTATAGAACGCCGTGCTTCCTGTAACGCCAAACTTTTCGAATTGGCGTATTTTTTGATATTCCGCTATTTCTGCAATAGAAGCCTCTTCGGCTGTGAGAAATGTAAGCAAGTTGGACCGTGAAGTACGGTCATTGGAACTGTAAACGTAAGCGTCACCATACCGGGATGGCATGTTGCCTTTACTGCTTCTGCCTTTGCCAAATAGCTGATTCAAGTCATCTTTCAGGTAAACCGCGTCGTCGTTGTAAATCCCTGCTACCTGTTGATTGTTGTAGGTCAGTTCTCCAGCTTGTTTGAAAAAGACTTTTTCGTATAGTGAACCTTGTTCGCTACCCCTAAAATGTAACCGCTGCCAAGGACCGGAATTAGCTTCGTTATCAAAGAAGGCTATATCAGTACCTAGCTCGAAGAGGTTACCTATACCTCCCTCAATCAGTGCCGATGTATTTGTGTGTTTTGGTGATTTCACCTCCGGATCGTAAACGGAACCGATATCATTCCTAAAAGGCCTGAACATGCCGCCAGTGCCTTGACCGGAAATAGAGAAAACGTCATAGGCCATGGAAGATAATGGCAGATTCTTCA
>DASPNB010000200.1:0-5427 GCA_035626755.1 Flavipsychrobacter sp. | reverse complement strand
ATGAGCGGGACGGCCCAGTTCGTTACCATACTTGTCGGTCAGTTGAAATTCAGCGCTGGCTGAGGCCGCTGTCTGTTGCCATTGGCTTACATTTAGCAGCCGGTCTTTGGCTATAACAAAAAGCTCCTCTGCATCGTCTATGCTATCCAGCACCACATCGTGCCTGATGTTTTTCTGAACGCCTCCCTTCTGCTCGGGAACAAGTTTATGAGTATCATCCTCCATATGAGCATTTTAGTAACCCATCCTGAAAATCTGTGCCAATGCTATTCTCTCAGCAGCTTTTCCACCCTCACGCCATTCTTATCACTTAGCTTCAGGTAATAAACGCCGGGGGCACAGTCTACTGCTATAGTTTCATTAGGGCCTACCCTGCCCTTTTGCACCAGTACACCTGTAGCACTATAAATGCTGTAGTCTGTATCACTGCTGACATTCTTAATGCCGATCTTATCTGTAAACGGATTAGGATACACCTGTGCCTTTTGCTTGCTCAGGAATGGCACCAGCACGGTATAGGGCAGTGTATCTCCCGAGCTGCCCATGTAGGTAACGGTGCAATCAGAATTGGCCCGGAAGGTCCAGTACCTGTTATAATCACAGCCCGTTGCGCAGCTGCCCCAGCCGTATTTAAAGGTCAGCTGCGTATAGGTAGGGGTAATGGTGTCCAGCAATATATCCGGTGCATCGTCAGTCACGCCCAGGTCGCCGCCTATACAAAAATATACTTGCTCCCAAACCTTGGCTACCTGCGCCATATTGTAGTTGGAATCACTGGTAAAATATAGTCCATCCAGTCCTGAAGTAAGGTCGAGATATTGATCGAGTTGAAGCTCATAGTCTGTTAGCAGCTGGTTGATGGCAGGATCGCTGGTAGGTATCACATTGTTGTGAAAATCCACCATCCACGGCTGGTTCTCGCCCGACCATATCTGCAGCTTGTTCATTGTAAAATTATAGGGACTATCTACACCATTATCTGCCAGTGAATGTATGTACAGCATATCTATCACCGTATCTCGTGCAGGCAAAATAGTGGCATTATATATCAGCGTCAGCGCCTGCAGGGCCGTATCAGTTCTATCCTGTGGAATATGCGTGCTGTCCATTTCCTGTGCACGAAACTTAAATACCCTTCTTATGGCAAGTCTCTGTGCGTCGGTATAGAAGCTATCCAGTATCACCTGGCTCTGCGTGCAACTGGAAGGCACAGTCTGCGCCTCAGACGATAAAGAAATGACGATCAGCAAAAAGGACAGTAAAAGTTTCCTCATAAATAGTAATTCACCTTAAAGCTACGCAAAAAATGCACTGGCACGAATTCTTTGCACTTAACCATATTACATTTGCAATATGCATATTCACCATGTAGTTCCCATAGAAGTGAAGCATCTGTTCCCGGTGCTGGACGCAAAACTAAAGGACCTGCTCAGCTCCCTTTCGCCCGAAGACTGGGAGCGCTACACCATTGCCAAAAAATGGAGGGTAAAGGACGTAGCTGCCCACTTGCTGGATGGCAACCTCCGTACACTTTCTGCGGCAAGGGATAAGTACCACGGCGACACACCGGAGAACATAGGCGGCTACAGCGACCTGGTCAACTACCTGAACAACCTGAATGCCGACTGGGTTCAGGCCTTTAAACGGGTAAGTCCGCAGGTGCTGACAGAGCTGCTGGAAATTACAGGCAAGCAGTACGCCGACTATATGAATTCGCTTGACCCCTGGGCCGAGGCTATCTACCCCGTGTCATGGGCAGGTGAGGAGATCTCTGCTAACTGGTTCCATATAGCCCGTGACTACACCGAAAAATGGATACACCAGCAGCAGATCCGCCATGCTGTAGGCAAGGAAGCAGAACTGCTGGAAAAGGAACTTTTCCACCCCTTTATAGCCACCATGATGTGCGGCCTGCCCTATACCTATCATAAGGTGGAAGTGCCGACAGGCACCAGCGTTGCGGTCCGGGTAACGGGTATAGAAGATGAATGGCACATCAACAAAACCGACGAGGGCTGGGTGCTCCGCAAAGAAACCCGCCTCGAGCCCGACAGCAGTGTAACCCTTGATAAGGATACCGCCTGGAAACTCTTCTCCAAAGGAATGAGCCCGGAAGAAGCCTTGCCCCAAGCAACCATTAAGGGGAACGGCGACCTCGGCCGCATAGCCCTGGATATGGTCTCGGTAATGGCGTGAGCATAATCTATCCTCAAGCCTGAAACTCTCCTCCTGCCGTGTCCCGCTAACGAGCGGGAGCAGGGAGGAGACAGACGAGCCGCTTGTCGGCGAGACAGAGGAGGGCCCTGCAGCGACCGAGCTAATTATGCAATGAACAACTCTCCTCCTGGCAGGGAGGAGGCAGGCTTTGTCGCCTGACGACAAAGACAGAGGAGGGCCCTGCAGCGACTGAGCTAATTATGCAGTGAACAACTCTCCTCCTGGCAGGGAGGAGACAGAATTTGCAGCTTGCCTGCAAATTCAGAGGAGGGCCCTGCAGCGACCAAGCCAGTTAAGCCCACAACCCACTACTACAACAAAAAAACACACTATCTTTAATATGAAAATCACCACCACCTATGAAAGGTCTGCTCCTCATTACACTCTGCGCGCTTGCGTCTACCTTACAGGCAAAGGACAAGGGTATGTTTTTCATCGAGAACATCGGCCAGGTCACCGACCAATTCTACAAACCTCGCACAGACATCGATTTCTCTCTGCAGGCTGAAGGCATCAGTATTTTCATCGGGCCGGGGGGTATACATTATCAGTTTAACAACACAACATCAATAAAAGCAGATGTACTCGAAAAGGATATGCTGCCCTTGCATATACAATCACCTGTAGTGGCAACCCTCGTTAACAGTCACCGCATAGACCTTAGACTGCTCGGTGCCAATGTCAATTCAAAACATCGGAAGGAAGGCCGTTTGGAGTATTATGAACGCTATTACTTTCCGCAACTTGGTGATAGCGGTGGCTTAGCACGGTCCTACAGTAAGATCGTCTACCCTGATATTTACCCCAATATCGATTGGGTGATATATACAAGTGATGGCGAATTAGAGTACGATTTTGTTGTAAAACAAGGTGGCAAGGTTTCTGATATACGCATGAGACATGAGGGTGCGACGAATGTTTATGTTGACGGACAGGGAGACCTGAATGTTAAAACTATCCTCGGAGCGATTAAAAACCATGCCCCTCATGTGTATCAGGAAGACGGCCATAAAATCCGATCCTCGTACAAGGTTGATGGAAACATCGTATCATTTGACGTGGCAGATTATAGTGGCATTTTATTAATTGATCCCTACATCGAGTGGGCAACGTACTATGGAGGAGGTGTTGCTGATGACGCCCAATCAGTCGTACTGGATGCGTCGGGAAATGTGTATATCGGTGGCCGCGCACATAGTATTGGCAATATAGCTACAACAGGCGCATTTGATATGAGCTATGCCGATAGCGGTGATGCTTACATTGTAAAGTTTGATAGCAATGGGGTACGACTTTGGGCTACTTACTACGGGAGTATTTCACCTGACTGGCTTTTTGATTTGGCATGTGACAATCAAGGCCACATATTTGCCGATGGCTTAACCTACAGCATATCCGACATTTCCACTTCAGGAAGCGACCAGCCAGTTTATAGCGGAGGTGGAGATGCCTTTTTAGTAAAATTTGACAGTGCAGGAACCCGGTTGTGGGCTACTTACTTTGGAGGAAACAGTTATGATACTCCCGGATCTATGGCCTGTGATGAAACCGGCAATATATATATGGGTGGGATGACTGCCAGCCTCAATATCTCTACAATAAGTGCTCATCAGGCAAGCTTTGGCGGTTATGTGGACGGTTTTATTGTAAAATACAACAGTTCTGGTACAAAAATCTGGTGTACTTATTACGGGGGTGTCGCATATGACCAGGCTTGGGGGCTGGCTACCTCTGGTGATAGTGTAATCTACGTTGGAGGAACAACCGGCAGCCCTAATAATATTGCAACATCAGGAACTTATCAACCGACGAAACCCAATAATGCCCAACATAGCGCTTACATCGCAAGATTTGATACTTCCGGCAACAGACAGTGGGGTACATTTTTTGGCGGTACATCCAATATTGGGGGTACACGAATTGATCAACTTTGCTGCGACAATTCTGGAAACATAATTGTGTCAGGGTATACTGATGATACCTCTGGCATGGTAACTAGTGGATGTCACCAAAGTTCCTACGGTGGGGCAGGTGGTCAATACACCGGGGATGGAATAATAGCAAAATTCTCACCTACTGGTAGTCGCATATGGAGTACATATTTTGGCGGGTCTGCAGATGATATTTTGTGGGTTCCGGTTTGCAATTCCTCTGATGAGATTTATGTGGTGGGCCGTACACAAAGCCCTAACAATATAGCGATAAATGCTTTTCAGGCGAACTTTGGTGGTGGCGGACAATCCGATTTCGATGGTTGGGTTGCCAAGCTAAGCAGTGGTGGGGCTTGTATTTGGAGTACCTACCTTGGTGGAAATAAGGATGATGGGTTTCAAAACGTAACGACAACAGAAAACAATTTCTTATACATAACAGGTTATGCAGCATCTGCACCAACAACTGTAGGTAGCCATCAGCCCAACTATGGAGGAGGTCAGTCAGATGGTTATCTCATTAAATTCAAAGACTTTCCGACAGGTATCACGCCTGTAAAGAGGGAAAACATAGATTTCAATATCTATCCTAATCCCAATAGGGATCGTTTGTCGTTGAGTGTGATAATGTGCTGGCTAGTGACCAAGTCGCCATCTCGATAGACAACATTGCCGGCCAGGAAATATGGAAAAGTACATTCGGCGCTACTACTCCACATTTTTCAAAACAAATAGACCTGGATAAAACCCTTCCCCCCGGCCTCTACATCCTCACCCTCACCTCCGGCAACTACTCTGCAACAAAAAGATTCATAAAAAACTAAAATAAAACAAAGCAACCAAAAGAAACGCTCCTCCTGCCGTGTCCCGCTAACGAGCGGGAGCAGGGAGGAGACAGAATTTGCAGCTTGCCTGCAAATTCAGAGGAGGGCCCTGCAGCGACCGAGCTAACTAAGTAACCACGCTGCTACAAACGCTCAGAAATTGGGCTGCCTTGCAGACTCAAAAATTACAACTTCAATAAAATACTTACACAAAAACTGCAAAAAAGTTATGCACAAAAAATATTTCGCTGTCCTTTTCCCACCCCTCGTGTCGTAACTTTACTCCTGGTCGGGGCTCAGCGTGCCACGCACCCGCTTAAGTTCTTTTTATTATTCTCCTGCTCATGGCCGCATCGCCCGAAAGGCTTGCTGCTGGCTCATTCAGCTGAAACGGGGCTTGGCAGTTATGTGACAGTGTACTGCCGCTTTATGGCAGCACACCTGGCGGCGGCTGG
>DASPNB010000199.1:0-4094 GCA_035626755.1 Flavipsychrobacter sp. | reverse complement strand
TTTGCTGAACCTGGCGCTCTCCTGCCTCGCTGCCCTCCAGGCACCCATCATTATGATGAGCCAGAACCGGCAGGAAGATAAGGACCGCGCACACGCAGAATACGACTTCAGGGTGAACGTGAAGGCCGAAAGCGAAATACGCTCCCTGCACGAAAAGTTGGACCATCTCTTACAATATCAGACAAGAAATACCGACGAGCTCTTTCATCTTCAGTTGGACATGATGCAGATGATGCAGCAACGCATAGACGCACTCACACAAGCCCACCAGGACAACACAAAAAACGGCAACAATGGCGGATCAAACTAAAGAATATAGCAACGGTGAAGTAACCGTGGTATGGAAGCCCGACCAATGCATACATTCCAAAATATGCTGGACAGGTCTCATCACTGTTTTCAACCCCAGGGAGCGGCCTTGGGTAAACATACAAGGTGCTACCAGCAAAGAAATAATGGCACAGGTAGACAAATGTCCCTCTGGCGCGCTCAGCTACTACCGCAACACTGCAGGTAAGTCGGAACACAGCAATGTGGACGTAGACACGCTTGTTGAAGTAAGCAAAAACGGCCCCTTGCTGGTTTACGGAAACATCACCATCAAAGACAAACATGGTAACGAGATAAAGAAAAGCCGCACTACCGCCTTCTGCCGCTGCGGCGCCTCCGCTAACAAGCCATACTGCGATGGCACACACATTAAGATAGGTTTCAAAGACGAATAGACTTGGCGCACGCACCACTCATTACTTGGCTGAAAGAACGGCTGCAAAAAGAACTTCCCGGCATCACCGCCCAGGAACGCATGACAGGCCGGGTACTGCCCATGCCCGGTGAAATTCCCGAGAGCGCGAGGCAGGGTGCAGTACTGGCGCTGCTGTATCCGGTAGAAGGGGTTCTTACTCTGCTGCTGATGAAAAGAGCACCGGACAATAGCGCGCACAGCGGACAGGTAAGCTTCCCCGGCGGCAAACGCGACCCCGGAGATGCAGACCTGGTAGCTACTGCCCTGAGAGAAGCCTGGGAAGAAGTAGGCCTGCACGCAAATGATATGGAGATCCTCGGCGCTTTATCCTCGCTATATATCCCTGTCAGTAATTTCAACGTGCATCCCTTTATTGCCTACACCACGTCGCGGCCCGAACTGAAACCAAGTGCCGATGAAGTAGAATACATCATCGAAGTCCCCATCGCTGAACTATTCCACCCTGAGCGTATCACTAAAGTATTAGTCACCTCCCCCGCTGACAAAACCTTTATCCGCAAAGTACCCGCCTACAAGCTGCAAGACGAAACCGTCATCTGGGGCGCCACCGCCATGATGATATCAGAACTCCAGGTGTTGTTGGAAGAATATGAAGATATTTGATCCTCACAAATCCTGTTGCATGTTTGTTCAATAGTTCATAGTTTTGTGAACTATTTATGAAAAGTAAGAATATCTACAACTTCCAGGCGGACATCTTCAAAGCCTTGGGCAATCCTGTTCGCATTCAGGCCGTTGAGTTACTCAAGGACGGGGAACTGTGTTTCTCCGAGATTCTGGAGCATTTAGGTGGTCTGAAATCAACTCTCTCACAAAACCTCTCTATCCTGGTTGAAGCAGGCATTCTTAATGTACGCAAAGACAGCAGATGCAACTACTTCTCTGTCAAATCACCCAAGGCATTTAAGATTTGCCAACTAATGCGCGAACTGGTTATAAATAACATGGAAGAGCAAACTATTGTATTTAGTAAGATTAAATCAATTTCATGAAAACGAAAATAATCACCTGCTTTTGTGCGTTGGCAGTCGCCTTTATAATGTTATCGGCGTTTCAGAAGGACAATAAAAAAGAACCCTGGTCGCACAAAGAGTTAATGCCGCCTTCAGAGCTGGCAGAAAAGCTAAATAAGAATGATCTCACGAATATTGTCATTTTCAATATTGGCCCTTCGGGAAAAATCAAAAACTCGCTATTTATCGGCGCTGCCCAAGACGAGGTTAATATGCTTGCCTTAAAGAAAAAACTGGAAAAACTTCCAAAAAACAAAGAGGTGATAATTTATTGTGGCTGCTGTCCATTTGAGCATTGCCCTAATATAAGACCAGCCTTTCAGCTGGCTAAGGACATGGGATTTAATAACGTAAAACTGCTCAATATGCCCAAAAACCTGAAAGTAGACTGGATTGATAAAGGATATCCAATGCAACAATAAAATTTCATTCTCTTTTTAATTCTGAAATGTATGCCCGATAAAAAAGCGCACTGGGAATCCGTATATGCTACAAAGCAGCCCAACGAAGTCAGCTGGACACAGGAAGTTCCTCAAACATCGCTCAGCTTTATCCATAGCTTTGATTTACCAAAGTCGGTAAGAATAATAGATGTAGGTGGTGGAGACAGCAAACTTGTAGACTATCTTGTTGCTGAAGGCTATGTAAATGTAACGGTGCTGGATATATCTGAAAAGGCACTGGAAAGAGCAAAGATGCGATTGGGTCTTCTTGCGAAAAAAGTGACGTGGATAAATTCAGACATAACAGAATTTGAACCAAAGGAGCGATACGATATATGGCATGACAGGGCAACCTTCCACTTTCTCACTACTTCTGAACAGATAAACAAGTATCTGTCTATCGCCGGCAGTTCGGTCACCTCATACATGACCATTGGCACCTTTTCCAACAATGGGCCTAAAAAATGCAGCGGCCTGGATATCACGCAGTATTCTGAAGAGCAGTTACAACAAAAGCTTGCAGAGTACTTTTCTAAAATTAAATGCATTACAGAAGATCATACCACCCCCTTTAATACTATTCAGAATTTTCTTTTTTGCAGTTTCAAGAAGATCTCGTGACTTCATACTTTTCAGCCCCTCTTCAGTGCATCTATCTCACGCAGGTTATCCGATATGGCCTGGATGTCCTTCAGCAAAAAGCGCTTATACAACCACACCGTCAGCACCACCGCTATCACATAACCTGCAACGATGCGGGGAATGTAAGCATTCAGGTAGTCGAAGGCGCTGCCTCCGTGTATCCAGTTATGTAATACAGGAACCATACAGCAAATGAGTAGCGGCATCAGTACTATGCTCCACATTTTCTCCCTTATGGTAAGCATACGCAGTTGGTTCACCTGCGCTGCCATATCTACTACACTATCATTTGAATCCACCTTATTGATCAATCCAAGCTTATAGATATTCCAGTTCAATCCCACGGCACACAGCAGCAGATCAATGAAATAGAACCATTGCAGATCCGGCGTTTGGGCCATCCTGGGCCACATGGCCACAAATATCACTATCAGGATCCCGCAGATCGCGAGCGACAGGTACTCATATGCCGATAGGTTTCTCGCCTTTACAGACGACCGGTCTTTCAATATCTTTTGCATCAGTTTTTCATTGATCATATTGCTTCTTTTCAGTTCAGCATCATATTGCTGCCACATTTGTTTCATGTTATCAATGTCCATCACTTCTATTATTGATTGTTAAACATTATTTTTTTCATTTTGTCCTTCACCCGTGCCAGCCTCGTGCCCACATTGCTAACACTTATGCCCATTATTTCCGCTATCTCCTGGTGGCTTTTATCTTCCAGGTACAACAAAACCAATGCCCTGTCCATGTCATTAAGCCTGCTGATAGCTGCGTATAGCTGCCTGTACGTCTCATGCTCCATTCCGTCCACGGGATCAGCTATGTCCATTAGTATGCTCTCACCGTAATGCGCCTTCACAGCCGGCCTCCGCTGGCGGCTAATAGCTGTATTAAGGGCTATTCTATACAGCCATGTGCTCACTTTTGCCTCAGCCCGGAACTTAGGCCATGCGCGCCAGGCCTGCAAGACAACCTCTTGGTACAGGTCTTTCCTGTCATCACTATCTTTAGCGTATATACTGCACACCTTGTATATAAGCCGCTCGTGCTCATGAATGATATCTATAAAGATGTTCGCTGTTTTATCTGCCTGCATTCAAGCTTTTATACATCATTAGTAGCAGAAATTAGGAAAATATCACACTACAAAGCTAAAGCTCAACAAAATTGTAATGGTGAGCGTAGTCGAACCATTGCTGACAATTGCGAAAAAGGCCGAAC
>DASPNB010000198.1:0-4892 GCA_035626755.1 Flavipsychrobacter sp. | reverse complement strand
CTACAGGTGGTTCTATCGCTTCACCTTTCTCCGGTACCGCATACTCTACCCTGACTGCAACAGACCAGAACCTGATCACCAACGGTACTTATGGTTCTAACCAGCTGTTCTCTATACAGTACAAGGCGGAGCCTGGCTTTACATACCCTGCAGGCACTTATACTACTTCAGTAGTGTACACTGCCACTCAACAATAGGCTACTTATCATTCTATACACAAAGCGCCTCCGTTCATCGGGGGCGCTTTTCTTCTGTTCCTTATTTCAGTATCTGTTCCCGCTCCGTTTCTATCTTATCCAGCAACAGGTTAAAGAGTTTATTTCGTTCTTTGTCGCTTACCGCGCTTATCAGCGCCGATTTCTTCATCGTGTTCTCTATCGATCGCCGCGTGTATTCGCAAAAGCTGCTGTCACGCGTGGCTATATAACTCATCACCCCATGATTCAGGAAGGCCGTGGTAATTCCATCCGTGTCCACCAGCACAGAGTTGTGTCCCAGGAACACCTGGTTGTAATATAGTTTGTAGTTCTGGCCATCGCCGCGGGGCTTCTCACCCACCAGGAATTTTTCCCCGCATTCGGCCTGCTCCCTCACATGTTCCACCAGTTGCCTGAACTGGTCAAATACCAGTTCTATACTCTCCTTCTTTTTAAAGACCCCGGTATCCTTAAAGTATTCTATCTGCCTCAGCGTGGCATGCAGCGACTCTGCTCCCCATATTTCTGCACACGGTATCTGGCAGTAGGTTTTTATTATCTCTCTTCCGGTTTTGTAGATCACTTCCTGCAGCTCGTTATCCTCAAAATGCCGCACCTTGCTATACTCCGGGGCACAAAGCACATTCCTTATCCAGAAAAAATATTTAAATGCTGCCAGCTCTGTAAACTGATAATAATAGAAGATAGGCAGATCTTTCGCTTCATAGTAGAGCATTTTGTTTTGCGCAGCATTAATCATCTTCAGGTTCATCAGCGTCTCTTCCAGGTAAGCGGCAAAGTCAAAATGCTCCGCTCCGGCATGCTTTCCCATAAAAATGATCGCATCCGAATCTATATTCATCAGCCTGTCCAGAGATATGCGGTAATGCCTGCTCAGGGTTTGTATCTCTTCCAGCGATATGGCTTTGTCTCCCCTTATGCGCCTGTAGGCACTGTCATTGCTTATGTTCAGGCGCTCGGCTATCTCATCTGCCAGCGAGATATTCGGCGGAAGTATCGATTTTATATGCCTGAAAAACAGCTGCTGGAGCTCTTGCGCTTCCATCTATCTTATTTTTTGCAAAAAATACTAACGGTCAAAAAAATCTTGGCAAAAGCTGCCAATTATATTCAAATGTAAGTGAATGTTTTGCGCTAACAAATACTCCCCGGGTTTTTCGGCTGGTGATTCGGCTCATCTTGCCAATGTTGCAAAACCGGCCGCGCTTATCAATTAGGAAGGCCTTCTCCCGCGGCGAAACTTTGTGTTCTAATCATAAAGCTAAACACATGAAAAGGTATATAGCATTTTCCATCATCGCTCTCCTGGCTTTTAGCCACGGCAGTTTCGCCCAGGGCGACTATTACTTTCCCGACAAGGTAAACTCCCCGGGCCTGCAGAAGGCCGGCGAGGGAAAGCTCACTTTGTCCTTCAAGCCTTCGGTAAAGTTTCTCGATTTCCCCGAGCACCTGTTCATCATCAATCCGGCCATCGATCTGGCTTATTCCCCCGCGGAGCATTTAGCAATCACTGCCGCCTACCGCAGTATCATCCGGCGTCCCGGCACCGACGGGGCAGCCCTTCCTGGATGGGACAATTCCAATATAGAATACTACGGCAACCGCTTCGAGCTCGGCGCAGGTTATTACACCTCATTTGGTGGCAATGGCACCTTCGAGGCCTTCGGTGCATATAGCTATGGCAACCTGAACCGCTATGGCGGCGTCTACCAGCCAGATTATAACTATTATTCGGGCCTCAATTCCTATAATATTTACCACAATTCCGACTTCCGGTCCACCTACCACAGTTTCATGTTGCATATGGCGGCAGGAGTTGCCAAAAAATACGTGTCCTTTCGTGGAGGTATGAAGTTCACCTTCCAGTACCTCACCGATTTCCGGTACAGAAATCCTTCTATAGATACCTTGCTCCCTGTAGGAAGCCGTAGCGCCGATATGAAAAACGAAGGTTTCACCTTCATTCAGCCATACATCGATATGGAAGCCGGCGGCAAACGTATCCGTTTCAATTTCCAGGCAGGGCTCTCTCAGCAAATGCTCGATTGGGCCGCCTTCCAGGGCGATGTCCGTGCTTACATAAGCCTGGGTGTAGTGGTAAGGATAGGCGCAAAGAAAGTATAGACCGTAACAATTGATAAAAAGAAAACGTCCCGGCTCAGCCAGGACGTTTGAATGTTTTTTTATAGAAGGTATTACAGCTTTATCAGGTCATCAGTCTTCGTATCATAGAAGTGATACGTTGTTAGTCCTGAATTGTTATCGCTGATCATTTTTATTTTCGCTCTCAGTTCTTTCTGCCACTTCTGTAATATCGATTTCTTAAAGAAGCTGCCCTTCGTCAGGTAGGCCTCCAGTATCGGGTGTACATGCAGTGCCAGTTCGCGGTGTCCCTGGTTGATCAGGTAGCGCAGGTCTTTTTCTATATCGTCTGTTATCAGTATCGATGGACCTATTTTTCCCGTACCCTTACAGCTCGGGCAAACTTCAGCAGTTGAGATATTGATCTCAGGCCTCAGGCGCTGGCGGGTTATCTGCATCAGGCCAAACTTGGTCATTGGCAGTATGGTGTGGCGCGCGCGGTCGGCTTTCATTGCCTGTTCCATCGCATCATACACCTTCTTCTTGTTATCAGGCAGCTTCATGTCTATGAAGTCTATGATCACGATCCCTCCCAGGTCGCGTAGGCGCATCTGGCGTGTTATTTCCTGCACCGCTTCCAGGTTGGTGGCCAGTGCATTTTGCTCCTGTCCTGCTTCTGCAGAGCGGGTACCGCTGTTCACATCTATTACGTGAAGCGCTTCGGTATGCTCTATTATCAGGTAGGCGCCGCTGCTCAGGTTCACCGTTTTGCCGAACGAAGATTTTACTTGCTTGGTGATTCCATACGTATCAAATATCGGCTGCCCTGCATTGTGATAGCTCACTATCTCTTCCTGCGCGGGTGCTATGCGCGATATGTATTCTTTGGTATCAGCATGCAGCTTCTTGTCGTTCACCACTATTCGCTCAAAGCTTTCGCTCAGCAGGTCGCGGAGTATGGAGGTGGTCTTGTCCTGTTCGCTCAGTATTATCTGGGGTGCTTTGGCTCCCTTCAGGTTGGTCTGTATAGTCTGCCACATCTGCGACAGTTCCAGCATATCGGTGTGCAGCTCTGCGGTGTTCTTTCCTTCAGCAGCCGTGCGCACTATCACGCCAAAGTTCTTTGGCTTTATGCTTTCTATAATCCTTTGCAGGCGCTTTCGCTCATCGGCCGAGTGTATCTTCCTCGATATGGCTACCACATCGTTAAACGGCGTAAGTACCACAAACCTTCCCGGAAGCGATATCTCGCAGCTCAGGCGCGGTCCCTTGGCCGATATTGGCTCCTTCAGTATCTGCACCAGTATCTCGGGCTTGCCCTGTATCACCTCGGTTATCTTCCCGGTCTTTACTATTTCAGCCTCGTTCTTGAACTTGCCGAAATCAGTGCCCCAGGGCGTGTCTCCTTGTAAGGATTGCCTGCTGAATTTTATCAGCGAACGGAAATAGGGGCTGAGATCTGTATAGTGAAGAAAGGCGTCTTTTTCATACCCCACATCCACAAACACGGCGTTAAGGCCGGGCATCAGCTTCTTTACTTTACCCAGGTGCAGATCACCCACGGCAAAGCTGTCTTGTCCCAGCTCATAATGGAGCTCTACAAGTTTTTTATCTTCCAGCAAGGCTATTTCCACACCTTCCCCGGAAGAATTGATTATAAGTTCTTTAATCATGCTACCGTCGTTTATCCACTCCGTTGGCCTCCATTCGCAGCATGGCACGAAAACATGTCGCGCAATAACAAAACCCTACACTTTCTGCATATACGCTCGTCGCGCTCAGCTACAGAAAGTGTAGGAATGCGTAAAAGAAGCCTGAAAAAGAAAACGGGCTGTTCACCCGTCTCTTATTACTTCTTCTTATGACGGTTCTTCCTCAAACGCTTTTTGCGTTTATGGGTAGCAATCTTATGACGTTTTCTCTTTTTACCACAAGGCATAATCACTAATTTTAAAAAGTTACTTAAATGAATTTATATAGTTGTCAATATCCTGGCTGAATTCCGGTTTATTGACCAGTTGTTTACATTTTTCCAAAAGCTCTATAGCTTTTGCTTTGTTACCCGTTTCCTTATGCGCTACCGCTAGCATATACAAGGCCTCGGTGTTGTTGGGTTCTGTTTTCAGTACCGTCTCAAAACGACCTACTGCTTTATCAAACTGTCCCGACTGAACAGACATTTTTCCCAGTATCATATTGGCTGGTACATCATCTGGCCTTTTCGATACTATCTCGCGCAGTAGTCCCACTCCCTTCATTGGTTGCCCGCTTACTATATAGCATTGGGCAAGTCCCATTGTTGCAGTGTCGTTGTTGGGATTGATCGCCAAAACCCGCTCATACACGTCCATTGCCTGCTGCACATCCCACATCTGCATAGCCTCTGAAGTATCGGCGGCTATCTGGTCCAGGAAGAATTGGCCTGCAAAATTGAGCTTTTTTTCCGAATTCTCCAATTTCGCTGATTGGGCTGCATACCAGGCTGCCATTCTCTGGTCTCCGTTGTCTTTCCAGAAGTTGCTCAGCTTATAAAAACTGACAGCCATCTGCGACGAATCGCGGATGGCTGCAAGCTCATCTTCAAGTGTTTTT
>DASPNB010000197.1:0-7324 GCA_035626755.1 Flavipsychrobacter sp. | reverse complement strand
CGAGCACTTCGCCTTTGTGCGCGCCCACGTCAATGCAATTACTGCCGGCGTTGCACACCTTTCTAATGATATTCAGAGTCTGTTTATCGTATTGCTGGTTTTTAGTGAAGGCTATAGGGATTTTTTTAACCAGGTGTTTTATGGTTTTCTTCATGCGGTGGTGATGATATTCGCCCCGAAAGTAAGGAATTAGCTGCTTAGTAAGTAGTGTCTCCCGCAGGAACAGTGCTATCGGCCATATTCACCTGTTCATTGGCAGGCGCGTCTGAAATACCGTCGCCAGTATTGTCAGCGGGAGCCAATGCTGTGGTGTCTGTTTCTGTCGTTTCGGTGTCGGAGCCATCTCCGCAGGCGAGGAATGTTGTGCTTGCAAGGAGGAGGGTAAATGTGACCAGTTTTATTGCTTTCATAGTAAAATAGTTTTATGTTTAAAATCCCAATTTATGTTGGGCATCCATGCAACTGAGATAAAATAGTGTGCCCCGGGAGGCGCATAGTAGCCAATTAACGTTTTCCTAGTATGGTTTTTATATTAGGTAGGAAAAGACCTCAACATGGAAACAACACCTACTTCAGAAATTATTTTCAGATGGATAGCCGGAATAGCTGCCGCGTTTGTTTTGTTGTTCCTCGTTTTTGGTTTTATACGAGGTTATTATATGGAGCGGCAGCAAATGATCAAGAAATATGGCAGGCGCCGGTTACAACACTGATAAAAATAAATCCCTGTTAACCAGGGATTTATTTTTTATGGTTGTCTTTAGTAGTCGCCTGTATTGCTGACATTATTGGCTTTGCTGCCAGTATCGTCAACATTGGTTCGGTTGGTGTCCTGGATGTTAGCAGGATCGTCTCCCCCATATGTGGCTGGAGCTGTTCCCTTAACATTTGTGGAATCTATCGGTGTGCTTTTGCCCATTTCGTCTCCCTGGTTGCCGCAAGAAATGAAGATTACGAGGGAGCATATGATCGCTATGACAATTTTTAAGCCTTTCATTGCAGGTGGTTTTATGGATAAGCTTAAAAATATTGTGCCCCCATTTTACCTGATAAGAGCCTGAACGTCGGGGTCGCCCTCAATGTTTCCCATTTGCCTCATGATGCGGGGAGTGCGACGATTGACCATTTTGCTGCGGGGCACGACGGTATATTTCTTTGGATTGGGCAGACAAGCGATGATGGAGGCAGCTTCGGAGCGGGAAAGGTTGCGGGCAGACTTGTGGTAATACTTTTGAGCCGCGGCCTCGATACCAAAAACTCCGGGGCCCATTTCGATCACATTTAAATAGACCTCGAGGATGCGTTCCTTGCCCCAGGTCCACTCTATCAGTTTGGTAAAATAAGCTTCGGGGACTTTGCGGACGTAGCGACCCCAGCCTGAGCCCTGCCAGAGGAAGACATTCTTAGCTGTCTGCTGGGTGATAGTAGAAGCAGCGGAGCCACGGGGGCGTTTTTTTCTTTTCGTGGTCTTTCCGTTGAGGCTTTTGTCTATTGCTTTCCAGTCGAAGCCCTCGTGGTCAGGGAAGAGCTGATCTTCGGAGGCGAGGGCAGCGAGCTTGACATTTGGAGATATCCTATCCCAGCTTACGTAGTCGCGTTTGAGGCCATGACCTCCGATAAGGGCGGAAATTTGCGTGATGGTAATGGGAGGCCAGATAAACCGGCAGGCTACTGTATAAATTATAGAAGCAAGAAAGGCATAGAGAATGAACTTGCCAATTCTGCGGCCGAGGCTCTTGTTCTTTTTTCTCTCCATTAAGTGAAAGATAAAAATTAATACTGAGATTTCAGCTGCGCGAATGCCTCGGAAAGGTCGTGTTCCAGTGAGCGGTTATTGACCTTTACGGCAAAGAACTCGGTGTTTATTTTTTCGTCTGTAACGGAGTTGTATGCCTGTATGGTTTTCCTGCGGCTGTTGATCCAGATCTTGTTGTTATAATAGTAGACTGTCTGTACGTCTTTTGCCGGAATGACGATGCGGTTACGAGAGACCTTGCCATACTCATCGGACTTATAAGTGATGTAGAGTTTTTTGTCTTTGAAATAGTAGTTGTAGTCCCATTCCTCGTAAGGAGCGACACGGCCGCCGGAAGTGGCAGTGACCTTGCTGATCCTCCAGGGAGTGTGCTTTTTGAGCGCAGAGATTATTTTTTCCTCTGTCTTTTTGGTGCTGTCGGGTATACTGGCTTTTTGTAACGCTGTATCAAGTTTTGCTACTGCAGCAGTAGTGTCTTTAAGGGTAACAGAAGGTGCAACCGGGGCGGGCAGTGGTGCTGCTGATTTTGGTTGTGCGGTTATGGCTGGTTTCTTCGTTTCGGGTGCAGGTTTTATGGTGGCTGTCTTTTGGTTGTCGTTTGCATAGAGGAAGACCAAGGCGAGGATGCCCACAATGATGACGGCAAAGGCGGCAAACCAGGGATAATGACCTTTGTAAGAAGTTTGTATTTCGGGGTAGATAGAGGCAAAACCTTTAGCATCGTCTGTTAAACTAAGCTTTTTATCGTAGCGGGCGCGTTTTTCTTTGTTGGAAAGAATCTTGTAGGCCTCGCAGATTTCCATGTAGCGGGCTTGGTTGTGCGGAGTTTGAACAGCCTTGTCGGGGTGGTATTTAAGACAAAGCTTCCGAAAGGCCTCTTTTATTTCGTGGCTCTCCGCCTTATGGCTGATACCTAATATAAAATAATAATCTTTCATTGATGGGGCCATCCGGGGCCAAAAATATCACTTTTTAAGTTTTGGTTTCCATAAGATATACAGTGCCTTATTGCAGGCCCTTTCCTTTCTTTTTGCGTGGCGGGGCTATCTTTTTATGCTCAATGACCTTTACCTCGTTGAGGATGATATCCCAATAACCCCAGGTGGAATTAGTAGATGTTTTCCGCATCTCGAGGCCGGCAATATCGGAGAGATACCAGCAGAGTTCGCATGCGAAATCTTTGTTCACTGTGCTTACACCTGAAAGAGCGATCTGCTTCATGCAGTCGTTGATGACCTTTTTAATAGTTGCCTTGTGTGGCTTCTTTTCTGCTTTGAAGAGGATTATAAGTTCCTTAGTGCTTTTGTTTAATATTTTTTCAATTGTTTCGCGCTCGTGTTCTTTACTGTAGTTTATAACAGCTGGCAGGATTTTGTAGAATGATCGATACTTATCTATCTCCTCAAAGCGAATAAGTTTTGAGATAGTTTCTTCTTTGCTGAGGGCCTCAACCTTGTAATGTATATATTCAAAAGCGCTCATGCACAAATTTACTAAGCAGATTCAGAAATATCGGCGCTTATTTCATCGATGCTTTTTCGCTTTCTTTCTTCCTTTTCCCGAGTCCGGTTGGGTTCTTCCAGCTGGTCGGGGTCACCCATGTAGCCGAGAGCGATGAAGCAAACGGGTTCTTCATCCTCTGCAAGTTTCAGATCGGCAATTGTTTTATCAATATGAAAGCCTGCCATAGGATGGCCGTAGAAGCCCATACTAGTTGCCTGAAGTAGCATGTTCTCATTGGCCAGGCCACAGTCGTGCATATAGTGCCTGTTTGTTTTGCCATTGCGGACGAATAATTTTTTCGCGATACAAACCATTAACACCGCAGCTTTATCGGTCCATTTTTGGTTGCCGGCATCGAGGCAATTCCAGAGGAGGTCGAAGCCGGGAGTGCCACGGTGCGCATATTTGTAACGCCATGGCTGCTCGTTGGCGGAGCTGGGTGCCCATGACGCGGCTTCCATTATCGTACGCATATCATCTTTGGTCAATTCCTGATCGGAGAATGCGCGAATGCTCCAACGTCTGCGAACGAGCTCGTGGATACCGTACTGTGTATTTGCCTCTTTCATTTGCTGATGAGTTTCTCGTAGCTAATACAATAATATAATACCAGCGGGATATAATAGAATAGAGTTTTTTCGACCTTGTATGACAAGAGGGTACAGGTAGCGTTAATTGAGATTTGTTAAGCACTAACAGATTGTTAAAAAGCGGCATAGTGTTTGCGCTGGAATGGTTTGTTCGTTGTTGCGTTATTACTCACTCAAATTGACCGTTATGAAAAAACAACTATTAGCGGCTGTGTTACTCGTATGCAGCCTGGTATCGATCACAGCATGTAAGAAAAAGAAAGATGATCCCAACAATGTTACTACTACATCTGATATGAACAATGCGAAGGACTTTGTGGAGAAGTACGGCGCACAAAAGCAAACATTCAACTTCAATACATCGGAATTGCCGAAGACGTTTACACTGGCGGGCGGTACTCAAATAACATTACAAGCCGGTTCGTTAACCATAAGCGGCAGCCCTGTAACAGGCGCCCTGACTATGGAAGCATATGAAGTGCTGAAGAGAAGTACAGCGATATTTACCGGAACCAACACTAATCACATTAGTGGTGCCCCGCTAATCTCTGATGGTTTCTTTTATCTTGATATAAAACAGAATGGAACCAGTGTAGATCACATGATGTCTTTGCCATATAATGTGAAGATGCCAACTGAGCGTGAAGGAGAATGGACAGATATATGGGTAGGTGATGTGAATGTGGGTAATCAAAGCCAACTGGGTTGGGCTCCACCGATGAACGGTGGCGGAGACTCTGTAAAGGCGCTTGACAGTATATTCAATTTCTCGTTGCGCGAGCTGGGCTGGGTGAATTGTGATGTATTCTATGAATACAATAATCCGAAGACTACGATCACAGTTACGACACTAAACAATCCCGGTGCCATGGCTACCTACCTGGGAGGTACCGGTGAAACATTCGTACTATTCTGTGCGCAAGGTGAGAACGTAGTAGCGCAACTCTACACGCCGGCAGGAATCAATACCGTAAAAAGCTATGAGGATATGATGCCCATTGGAGTGACAGGTCGTTTATTTGCTTTCTCTATAAAAGACGGTAAATGTTATATGGCTAAACAGGACGTGACGATAAGCGCGAATATGATGAGCACGTTGAGCCTGGCCGAGGTGACTGAAGAGGTTCTGGCTGATGAAATAGAGGCGCTGGACAGCTATTAGTAAGTATTTGAAAACGATCTTGTGACCTGTAAGTCGGTATTGAGCTTCAATACCGACTTTTTCTGTGTTAAGGAAACCTTAAAACTGTTAGTTTCCAGGGTTGATAAGAATAAAAAATATGCAAATAACCCCAAAGGTGTGAGATGTTTTATTCGTCTTAGTAGTAGATTTGGTTCATAAGGCATTATTATCGGTATTCTTTCTTCAGCCTTTAGAAAAGAATATGGAAACATCTCAAACCAGGGCGGATTGCCGAAAAGCCGCAACAGAGTAGGCATATTAATTAAACGTATATTCTATGAAAAGGCTATTGATCTCAGGTTTGGCAATGTCAGTGCTGTTTACGGCTTGTAAGAAAAGCGAGTCGGTACAGGTTCAGGTCCCTGCATACATAAGTGATGCAAACACATTTGTTCAGAAGTTTGGTCCGCAGAAGCAGTATCATGCTATGTCGACCTCTGAGCTCCCCAAAACGATAACACTAGACAACGGAACGAAAATAACAGTGCCCGCCGCAGCTATACAGATGAACGGCAACTATATAGCCGGTAATTTAACCGTGGAGGCACTGGAGTTTCTCAAACGCAGCGACATAATACTGGGCGGGGCGAATACCAACCATATTGACGGCTCACCGATTGAGTCGAAAGGTATGCTGTCGATAGATATTGTGCAAAATGACAAAAAAGCTGACCTTGCGCTGCAAAACCTGATGAATGTATCTATACCCTCGGGAAACGGTGGGTATGTAAAGATCATAGGCGGCAATGCTAATGCTAACGGACAGGGCCAGATGGCATGGGGACCACAGATGATAGATTCCATTAACTCGGACGGCAGCAGCTATAGTTTCCAGACTATGATGATAGGCTGGCTGAACTGCGGTAGCTATTTCGCCCATCAAAGCAGCATGACGACAATTAAGGCCATGCTGACCAATAACCCGGGTGATATGGCAACCAGCCGCGGCCAGACAGGACATACGTTTGCCTACTTCTGCCCGAAAGGCAGCAACGTGGCGCTACAGCTTTATGGTACAGGAAATGCCAACGAAGTAAGTTCTAAGGTCAGCGCAGTGCCCATGAATATAGAAGGAAAACTGGTAGCTTTTAGTATAAAAGACAACAGGTTCTACTATTCAGAAGGTACAATTGTATCGGGTCAGAAAAACCTGGAGGTGCTCAACCTGGCGGAAACAGATGTTGCAAGCCTGGTAAATAAGATCAAAGAATTGAATACCTACTAACACACACGCAAATAATAGTACCAAGAAGGGAATGATTTTTCATTCCCTTACTTTTTGTATTTCCAGTGACGGCTTTTGCCTTCAGAGATCCATTCCATGGCAGTAGCCAGGCGTTTGTCGCGGGTTGCTTCTGTTTTTGCTTCCTCCAACCACTCAATATATTCATTTCTTGCACTAGGGCTGAAAGCTTCAAAGGCAGCAGCGGCCTTTTTGTTCCCTTTAAGCGCAGTCGCGAGGTAGGGTGGCGTTTTGCCGGATTTTTTTGCCTGGGCTTTTTTGGGGGCTACAGGCATTTTTATACCTGCGTCGTTCAGCTTCATAGCCTCTTTTATATATTCCTTAATGATTTTATCGGAAGGCAGATCGTCCCTGGATGTAACCTTGCCGAAGCTGCCCATAGAGGTTTTGCCGATAGTATTGAGCACTCCATGCGGATCTTCCATTAGGGTGGCCTTAAAGAAGCCAAAGCTGCAATGTTGTTTGAAAGAGGCCATGGAACAAAGGATAGCCCCGTTATAGTCAAAGTGGGGAAAGCCCCATTTTATGGTTTCCTCGCAGGCCGGGCAGGCAACATGCACCAGTTTCCGAAGGTGAGAAAGGATAGGCTGGGCAAAGTCGGCTGATTTGGCTATGTAGAGGTCGATGCGCTCGTCGGTCTTTGGCATGGCGATGTTTTTGCAATACTACAAATTTAAGCCTATAGCGGGTTCTTCAAAATTGCCTTTTGGCCTTGACTTTCTTTAATTCCGCCGTACCTTTTGGGATATGAAACATCTGATCATAATACTACTGATGCTGGCCGGCCATGCAGCCAATGCCCAGAAATATGTGCTGGTTATACACGGCGGTGCAGGGTCGCTAAAACCCGGAATGGTATCGGCCGAGCGGGAGAAAGCCTATAAGAAAGGACTACAGAGTGCCCTGGATGCCGGAGAGAAGATACTGGAGAAGGGCGGAACTGCGCTGGATGCCGTAGAGGCGGCTATAAAGGTTCTGGAAGATGATTCCCTTTTCAATGCTGGCCGTGGGGCCGTATTTACGAGCGAAGGGAGGAATGAGCTGGATGC
>DASPNB010000196.1:0-3279 GCA_035626755.1 Flavipsychrobacter sp. | reverse complement strand
AGGACGGCTAAAATCTTCCAGTCTTGTCTTCTTAATAATACCCTGCTTTGTACAAAGCACTACGCTATGATTATGCACGTAGTCTTTATCTTCCAGCATAGGCACATCTATGATGGTGCGTATTTTATCATCCTGCGGTATTTGTATCAGGTTCTGGATAGCACGACCTTTTGAGTTTTTCTCTCCTTCGGGTATTTCGTAAACCTTCAGCCAGTAGCAGCGACCTTTTTCGGTAAAGAATAGCAGCGTATGGTGAGTAGAGGCGATAAATAAGTGTTCTATATAATCCTCGTCACGGGTCCGTCCCCCCATAGCGCCACGGCCACCACGCTTTTGTGCACGGTATTCAGCAGATGAAGTACGCTTAATGTATCCGAGGTGAGACACGGTAATTACCACATCTTCTTCCTCTATCAGATCCTCGATACGCATTTCGTTAGCGAGGTATTGAATTTCGCTCTTACGTTCGTCACCGAATTTCTTCTGCACATCCAGCAATTCATCTTTGATGATGCCATAGCGCATTCCTTCATCAGACAGTATCAGTTGCAGGTGCGCTATCAGTTTCATTAGTTCTGCATGCTCTTCGCGAATCTTATCGCGCTCCATGCCTGTAAGACGCTGAAGGCGGAGTTCGAGTACGGCCTTAGCTTGTATCTCGCTCATACCGAATTGCTCTATCAGGCCAACCTTCGCAATGTCAGGATTAGCTGAACTGCGTATTAAAGCGATCACTTCGTCCAGGTGGTCGAGTGCGATCAGGTAGCCTTCTAATATATGCGCGCGTTTTTCAGCCTCACGGAGTTCGTATTGAGTACGACGAACAACTATTTCATGACGGAAAGACACGAATTCTGAAATAAGGTCTTTCAGGTTCAGTGTGCGCGGACGTCCGCCAACGAGGGCAACGTTATTGATACCATAAGAGGTTTGCAACTCACTGTATTTGTACAGTTGGTTGATGATCACCTGTGCAACTGCATCCCTGCGGAGTTCTACTACCAGTCGGGTTCCATCTTTATTCGACTCATTGGCAACGTGTGTGATGCCGTCAATGATCTTATTGTTCACCAGGTAACCTATTTTCTCCGCAAGCGCATCGCGGCTCACCTGGTAAGGAACTTCTGTGATAATGATCTGCTCCTTACCATTCTTCATGGTCTCCACAGTCACCTTGCCACGAAGCACTACCCTGCCACGGCCGGTATGCATACCGGCCTTTATGCCATCTATACCGTAGATGATGCCACCTGTTGGGAAATCAGGCGCTTTCACGAACTTCATCAGTTCGTCTATAGTTATGTCCCTATTGTCGATATATGCCACGCAGCCATCTATAGCTTCCGTAAGGTTGTGCGGCATCATGTTCGTCGCCATACCTACTGCTATACCCGATGAACCATTCACGAGCAGCGTAGGAACACGTGTAGGAAGTACAGTAGGTTCTTCCAGCGAATCATCGAAGTTGAGCGTAAAGTCAACAGTTTCTTTTTCTATGTCCTCCAGCATTGCCTCACCCAGGCGCTGCAGGCGGGCTTCTGTATAACGCATAGCTGCCGGTCCGTCACCGTCCTGCGAGCCATAGTTACCCTGTCCGTCTACCATCATGTAACGCATACTCCATGGTTGGGCCATGCGCACCATTGCGTCATATACCGAGCTGTCGCCGTGCGGGTGATACTTACCCAGTACCTCACCCACTATACGGGCGCATTTCTTGTAAGGTTTATTGAAGGTGTTACCAAGTTCATGCATGGCAAAAAGCACACGCCTGTGAACGGGCTTCAAACCATCGCGAACATCAGGCAATGCACGACCTACTATTACCGACATTGAATAGTCGATATAGGCGGTTTTCATCTGTTCCTCGATGTTTACCTGGACAATTTTATTAGTCTCATTATTGTCCTCCTGGGGACTGAGATCCTGGTTGTTTTGATCCATTAAAAAGGGATTGAAAAAAGACTCGCAAATATACGGAAAAACAAGGGCATTCTACACTTTAAAACGGGCGAAAAATGCGCGGTGGACAAGCTGTTGAAAAGATTTAACATCCCGGTTTGGAAATAGCAATTCCGTGTGTATCCCACATCGGCAGAGCTGCTTTTTAGTGGTAAAAATCTAGTCGTCGCCCGGGCTATAAAGGTCTTTTTAAAATTGCCATCGTTAACCTGCTCACACAAATCAGTTTTTCTCTTTCATCTCTTATCTTAATATCCCAGACGTGAGTGGTAGCACCTATGTGCAAGGGTTCTGCAGTAGCTATTACATTACCCTCCTTTTTTCCTTTCAGGTGATTGCAGTTAATTTCCAGGCCTACGCAGATCTGCTTTTCAGGGTCCAGACATAGCCATGAAGCCACACTACCTATCGTTTCTGCCAGGGCGGCAGAAGCACCACCGTGAAGCAGGCCATATGGCTGTTTTGTTACATTACTTATTGGCATTGAAGCTTTTAAATAATTATCCCCTATATGTATGAATTTTATTCCAAGCGTCTCCGCTAGCGTACCGAGAGTCTGATTATTTAAATCTCCAGGCGAAATGCCATATTGCTTCCAAATTGCAGACATAAAAGGATGGAAATTAATAGCTATGTAAAAAAATTAAATAGATTCTTAATACCAAAATAGTAAACAATACTATTACTTTTGAAGCGGTTAGTAGAATTTTTTGGTCAATCTAAAATAAAATATGCAGACGATACTGGTTGCAGGCGCCGGTAAATCCTCTATTTATCTAATAGAATATCTGTTATCAAATGCATCGAGAAACAAGTGGAAGGTAATAGTAGCAGATGGAAATGCCGACGCTATCTCCGAAAAGACTGGCGGCAGCCCTTTTGCAGAAGCAGCTGCTATTGATATTACAAGCAATGCAGAGCGCGAGCCATTGGTAATGCGCGCTGATATTGTCGTATCTCTGATGCCACCCCAGTTGCATATCCACCTTGCAAAGGATTGTTTAAAGCACAGAAAGAATCTTATTACTTCGTCTTACATCTCTCCGGAGATGAAAGAGATGCATGAGGCTGTCAGGGATGCCGGGCTTATGTTCATGTGCGAAATGGGACTTGATCCGGGCATCGATCACATGACGGCCAGCCAGATAATCCATAGTATACAGCGGGTAGCGGCGGTAATTACTTCTTTCAAATCTTATTGCGGCGGACTTATTGCTCCGGAATCGGACAATAATCCATGGCATTATAAGATAAGCTGGAATCCACGCAATATAGTTACGGCGGGATCCGGTGGTGCTAAGTATTTGCAAAACGGCA
>DASPNB010000195.1:0-3348 GCA_035626755.1 Flavipsychrobacter sp. | reverse complement strand
GTTAGAATATGAAGAAACAGATAAACACATTATCCTGAAGCGGGGTACTGCGCAGTCGTGGTATGCCAGTGGCTATGTGTATGACCGCCTTACCGGGGAGAAGCTCAGCAATGCCAGCGTGTATGAAAAGCGCCAGCTGGTCTCCACCATGACCAACGTGGAGGGCTATTACCGGCTGAAGCTGAAAGACAAAAACCAGTCGGCACAGATAAGCATCTCCAAGGCCTGGTATATAGACACTACCATCACGGTAAAGCCCGCGACCGAACAGGAACTAACTGTGAGCATAGCGCCAAGGGAAATGGTGATCGATACCGTCGAGATTAATCCTGAAGTGGAAGGCACCTGGCTGGGGAAACTATTTACCTCGTCGCGCCAGAAGATGCAAAGCCTGAATGTAGGAGACTTCTTTGTTGACATGCCTGTCCAGACCTCGTTCGTGCCGGGACTTGGAACCCATGGCAGGATGAGCCAGCACGTGGTAAATAATTTTTCGCTGAATATAGTGGGTGGTTTAACAGCAGGTACCGAGGGTGTGGAGATAGGATGCGTTTTTAACATCAACAAGAAAGATGCAAAGTATGTACAGATAGCAGGTGCGTTCAACCTGGTAGGTGGAAACGTATACGGAACACAGATAGGCGGGATGTATAACCACGTATTGGATTCATTGGAGGGAGTACAGGTAACAGGTTTTGGCAATGTAGTGGACGGTGCGGTAGACGGGGCGCAGATAGCAGGCTTTAGCAATTACGCCAGGGACCATGTGAAAGGTTCGCAGGTCTCCGGCTTTGCGAATGTGAGCAAGGGCACAACAAATGGTTCGCAGATAGCTGGCTTCGGTAATTACTCCAGGGGAAAAATGGATGGCGTGCAGATATCTGCTGCGGCCAATATCGCTAAAGAAATGAATGGCACACAAATAGGTGGCATCTTCAACTATGCAAAGAAACTGGACGGTTTGCAGATAGGGATATTCAACTATGCAGACACTTCTTCGGGCTTCAGCCTCGGCTTCCTGAGCTTTGTCAGGAAAGGCTATCATAAGGCGAGCATATCTACCAACGAAGTCTTCAATGCAAATGCAGCCTTTAAGACAGGGAATAATAAATATTACAGCATTTTGTTCCTTAGCGCCAACCTGGGTAAAAATGAAGCTTACTCATATGGCTATGGCGTAGGCACCGAGATAAAACTGGCAAAAAAGCTAAACCTTGTCCCGGAGGTATCAGCTCATTACCTGTACCTGGGAGGCTGGGATGTAAATATTATGGGCAGGGGAACCGTGAGCCTGCAATACAAGTTCAGCAACTGGTTGTCTGTGTTTGCCGGCCCGGCCTACTCTTATTACTATACCGATCAGACCGCTTTTTATGCAGACTTCAAGGCCCACCCTGTCCCTGCGGGGTATAAAGTTGAAACGATCAATAGCAACTGGTCAAGCTGGGTTGGCTGGAATGTGGGAATGAATATTTTCTAGCGCCGGCATAGGGGTAAATGTCCACTTACTTGTCCTATTATCAAAGAACGATAAAATGACAAGACAAGTAATCAGTATTTCATTACTCGCACTGACCTTAGGCGCAACAGCACAGGAAAAAGAAAAACAAATACACAGGGGCTTTGCCAATATCGGCCTGGTCTACCCCATCAGCACAACGGGATTAAACGCACTTAATTGCAGGAATTACTTTTCGGCCAACGCTATCGGTGGCATTTCCTACGACGAACTGGCCTTTTGTGGTGCTGGAGTTACCAATATAGTAAGACATGATGCCAAAGGCTTAATTGCGGCAGGCTTTTCTAATCATATAGGCAGCGAAGCGGCCGGACTGCAGGCGGCTGGCTTTGCCAACACAGTAAAGCGTCATTCTAAAGGCGTGCAGGCAGCAGGATTCTTCAACTATAGTGGCAGTATGAAGGGAGCACAGTTTGCGGGTTTCGCAAATGTCACCACGGGTGAAGTGGAGGGCATACAGGGAGCAGGCTTCGGAAATATTGCCTCTGATGCTGATGTGCAACTTTCGGGTTTTATCAACAGGGCATACAACACTAACACGCAAGGCGCAGGCTTTATCAACGTAGCACACAACGTAAAGGGATGCCAGCTTTCGGGATTTATCAATGTGGCCGGAAAAGTTGAAGGAACACAGATAGCAGGCTTTATCAATATAGCTGATAGCTGCGACTACCCTATCGGTCTCATCAACATTGTAAGGAAAGGCGAAATGACCCTGGGTATAACCGTGGACGAAGGGCTGACAACAATGGTATCATTCCGTTCAGGTGGTAAAAAGCTGTATGGTATATTGGGTGTGGGTGCAAATGTCCAGCAGTCGCTCAATGCCTATGATGATGGTTTCTGGCCCTTCTATGCACTCGAGGGTGGCTTAGGTGCTCACTTCAATATGGGTAAAAACTTTCGTATCAACCTGGAGGGTGTGGCTACCAGCCTATCAGATTTTTATGTTGGTTATTATTTGCGCACTTCACTCCGGGTGTTGCCTTCAGTCACAATTGGGAAGCACACAGAGATATTTGCAGGTCCTACTTTTAATGTGGAAGAAAGCAATATCTACGGCAGCTACGGCCTTTCCAACAACTATATCTGGGGAACGGACATATTCAGTGGCAGGAGCAGCTTTTATGTAGGTGCCATGGGAGGCATAGCATATAAATTCTAAAAAAATCAAACCCGCATAGGGGTAAGCGGGCACTTGCTTGTCTTACTATAAATACCAAAACATAATTATCAACGGAAAAATCAGACAAATGAAAAGGATTGCAACATTCGCACTTATTGCATTAACAACATTATTTGCCACTTCCTGCCGCAAGGCTACACTCAGGGGACAGGGCAATATAGAATCGGAAACAAGGAACCTAAGTTCTTTTACTACTATAGTTGCCAGTGGCAGCACAGATGTAGAGGTATTCCCGTCTTCGGAAAATAAAGTCATTGTTACAGGCTATGCCAACCTGTTACCCATATTCAGAACAGAGGTTCTCGGTAATACACTTTATCTCGATTTTGAACCGGAATACTGGAACGTAATGAACAACAACATCAAAATAACACTCTACACAACAGATATGGATGCAGTTCGTCTCAGCGGATCGGGTAAAGTGCATATTCATAAAGAGCTGGCTGCAAACACCATGGAAATTGACATTTCAGGTTCAGGTGATGTGACGGTTGACCACAATGAATTTGACACTTTTCATTGCAAGGTGAGTGGTTCAGGCACCATCAATGCCAGGCATGCAGCTTGTGACGAAGTATACGCAGAGATATCAGGCTCAGGAGACCTGGATATCACTGTGAACGAATTGCTGGAAGCAAAAATA
>DASPNB010000194.1:0-3424 GCA_035626755.1 Flavipsychrobacter sp. | reverse complement strand
AATTCAGACACGGTGAATATCAGCAATGTAGCAGTGTATGAACCGGGCAGGCAGAATGCGGGAGCAAGCTTGTATCCCAATCCTGTGCAACAAGGATTTAACCTTGAAGTAAGCGAAGCCTGTGAAGCAGAGCTTTCTGATATACAGGGCAGAAGCCTGGAACAGTATAAGATACAAAAAGGAAGAACCACGCTGGAACTGCCGACAGGACTGGTGACCGGGGTTTATTTGTTGCATTGTAAAGGCACAAATACCAACGTGACGTTCAGAATAACAAAGGAATAATTAATCCTTAAGGTTATTCAGCGAATCGAGCAGGCTGTGCACCATGAATGGGGTGTGCAGGTGATATTTGGCGAAGGAGGCATCCTCACCGATCTTGATAGTATAAGCGTGCGGCTCTAAAGCCAGCTGGCGGAACATATCCTCATCCGTTTTATCATCGCCGATGGCAAGGATGAAATCATATTCACCTGCGCTCATGATGCGTTCTGTAGCTACGCCTTTGTTTACGCCTTTGTTTCGTACTTCCACCACTTTATTTCCATCCAGCACTTCCAGGTCGTAGCCCATGGCCACATTGTCGAGTTCCTTCATCAGTTCGCGGGCACGCAGACGGCCCTGTACGGGTTCGGACTGGCGGTAGTGCCAGGCAAGACTATATTTTTTTTGTTCTACAAATGAGCGTGGGCTACGTGCGATGTAATGATCCATGATAGGTGCAATGTCCTCTTTCCAGCCTGCTCTCTGCATGCCGTAGTGTTTCCATGGCTTCCCGAAGAGGCGAACCGATGCGCCGTGTTCAGCTACGAGATTAACCTTAAGATCGGCAAACCAGTCATCGAGTGTTCTTTCATCGCGGCCGCTGATGATATAAATACTGTTGGCAGGGTCTTCCGTTAGCTTATTAAGAATATCAAGGAGATGAGAGCCGGGGCGAGCCTCCATAGGGGTGGAAGCAAAGGGCGTAAGCGATCCGTCGTAGTCGAGCAGCAGAAGGCGATTGTGCGCTTTCTTAAAATCAAAGAACATGCGAACACGTGTGGGATTATCCATAAATCGGGTTTCGTACTCCAGCTGGAGACTTTTTATATAATACAATTGTTTAAAAAAGTCGCCTGCCCAGGCATTTATATCGTAGCGGCTGACCTGTTTTTGCATGTGCTGCATGCGGGTGCGTTGTTCCTCTATTGGCATCAGCACGGCCTCCTCAATTTTCTCACTTAGTTCTTCCACGTCATTTGGGTTGATAATGAGGGCATCGGTGAGCTCTTTGGCTGCGCCGGCCATATCGCTGAGAATGAGCACACCATCCTGCTGCTTGCGACAGGCAACAAATTCCTTAGAGACGAGGTTCATGCCATCACGTAAGGGTGTGATGAGTGCGATATCGCAACCGCTATACAGGGCGCAAAGCTCGTCAAACTCCAGGTGGGTGTAGCGATAAATGACAGGTTGCCAGCTGATGCTTCCGACCTTGCTATTGAGATTGCCGATAAACTCATCAATCATCCGTTTTCTTTCGGCATAGCGGAAGATGTTGTCGCGGGAAGGAATTACGACGAGGTTGAAAACAATTTTTCCGTGATGCTGCGGGTATCGACGCAGGAATAATTCGTAGGCCCGGAGGCGATTGGATACACCTTTGGTGTAATCAAGGCGGTCGACCGAGAAGATAAGTTTTTTGCCATCGAGTAATTTTCGCAGTTCTTCTCGTTTACTGCACACCTCAGGCCGGTCACAGCTTTCGCTAAAAAGCTGGTAGTCGATGCTGATGGGAAAGATGTCAGCCTTTATTTTCCGGTTGTTGTAGTTTATATAATGTCCATCGTTCTCTAACTTCAGCAAAATGCGGGTGCATTCAAGAAAATGCGATGCATAATCGATAGTGTGAAAGCCGATGAGGTCGGCACCAAGCAAACCTTCGAGTAGCTTGTATTGCCATTTTTGGGGCAGCATGCGGAAGAGTTCATAAGAAGGGAAGGGTATATGCAGGAAAAATCCAATGGTTAAGCCGGGCATTCGTTCTCTAAGGATGGCTGCGAGGGGTAGCAAATGATAATCGTGTATCCAGACAACATCATCTTCGCGCAATTCTTTTAGCAGGGTTTCGGCAAATATTTCATTGGCCTGTGTATAGTTCAGGAAGTAGTTGGTGTTGTATTCAGCATAGGAAGGGAAATAGTGGAATAAAGGCCAAACCACAGAATTGCTGAAGCCAATGTAGTAAGAGTCGTAAACCCGGGAAGGCATGAAAACGGGCAGGAACTCATAGTCATTTTCAGGAATGTATAATTCAGACCATGTTTTTTCGTTGCATCCCGGTACGCCTATCCAGAAACTACTGGTGAACTCTGCTTTGCCTTTGTGTGACAGGTAACCGCTGACAGCAGAGATCAGGCCACCGGAAGACCTGCGTATGGTGCTTTTCCCCTGGTCGGTTTCTATAGTGACCGGGAGCCTGTTGGATACTATGAATAGGCGTTTTTGCATAGTGTGCGTGGCAGGATCTGCCAGCTGAAAAGCGTACGAAAATTATGCCTGAGCTTGCCTGGAGAGGCACCTGATTATACCAATTGCAAGATGCAGGGTGATGAAAATAAGTGAAAAAGAGGGAATAAAAGCATATAGAATGCGGCTATTTAAAATCAGCTGATAACATGTGGCATACAAATGAAAATGCCCCCCAACCAAGTTGGGGAGCATATCAAAAACACACACTCACACAAAAAACTATCTTTTATTACCTGCAGCTGCCGCCACGATTGTAGCCGTTGTTGTAACCGGCGTTGTAGTAGCCATTGTTATTGCTGTAGTAACCATTGTTGTTATATCCGCGGTTGTAACCACGATTGTAGCCAGGATTATTAGTACGCCTTGTACGTTGTCCAACAGGCTGTCCCCAGGCATCATAAACTGTTTGCGTTTGCACATACCTTGGCCGTGGGTTAATCCTATCCTCGTTCTGACCCACCAGGTAGCCTACACCTGCGCCTATAAGTCCGCCGACAACGGCACCTGCGGCAGGGTTGCTGCGATTAAGTATCGCACCTACCACGGCACCACCCCCCGCACCTACGGCAGCGCCTGTAGCGCGCTGGCTCCAGGCCGGTCTCGTAGTGGTTTGAGAATAATACTGCGCGTTGGCTGTTGTCGCTCCCGCCGTCATCAATGCCGTTAATCCTAAAGCTGCTATTATCCTTTTCATAATTCGTTCTTTTTTAAGTTTCATCAAATTCATGCTGCTTTTCGCAATCACATAGATGGTATTGCGAAGCGCGTGCCAATTTTTTAAGATGATTGTTAAAAAGTGCGAAGTAACAATGAGGTGACAAATGGTAAGCCTGTTACGGGTGAGCAATTTTTTCATTATTTTTCCGGTATGAAAAGAATGCTGTTAGCAATAGCATGTTTGACTTGCGGG
>DASPNB010000193.1:0-2334 GCA_035626755.1 Flavipsychrobacter sp. | reverse complement strand
TGAGTGATAAAAGAGCGCGTCTGTCTGTCCTGTTTGAAAATAATTTATTGCGCCCCTGCCTATGCTGAAACATGCTATTGCAACTATGCCCGAAATAAAAGCCGTGAAAATGTGATTCAGCCACTTAGCCGGTATAGCAGGGCCAAGACCTATAACCAGTGGCAGAACGAGGAAGCTGATCTTCTTTTGAAGGTCTATGGCCGCCTCTGTTTTGTCGGCACTGTAGAAATAGCTGATTGCTAACTGCACGAAAAAAATAAGCCAAAGCCAGACCATTTTCCTCTCGCGGAAGCGTTGGGCGATCTCGCGGCGATTAAACTGGGCCAGCCAGGCGACAGCAACGAGGCCAATAGAAACTGAAGAGACGATAAAGGGCAGGGAGATAGCAAAAGCCAGCAGGCATAGCAGCGAAAAATATATAGTGAGTAGCCTTGGTGAGCTTTGCATCAGGCAAATTTATAAGATAGTGGCTAGATTTTTTGAACCGGGGAAGGGAAAAGGCAAGTGAGTTTATAAATAAGTAAAATTACCTTTGGGTGATCTTTAAGTTAAGGGTCAATCAGCAGCATAGTACAAACGTTGTGAGTTTAATAGAACGTATAAAAGAACATTTCAGGCAGACGGATATTTTCCTGCTGTTGTTCCTGGTATTTTTTACCATGGATATGGTGATATTGAAGCCTGTGTGCCTGGTAGCTGCGCTGGTATTCCTTCGTGGCAGGATAAAATGGGCTGACTTTAAGGCTTCTCCGCTCTTTTATATTTTTCTTCCGGCCCTTGCGGTTGTGACGCTGGTTCTTGACGGGGATTTTTCGGGTCCGCGGCTGGTATCGTTTGGAGTAGGATGTGGCTTTTGGCTGATGGCTTTACTGGCCTTCGTAGTGATAAAGGTGAGAATCCGGGATGCAGACTACCTGAGAGTAGAGAAGGCACTTACCGGTTTTTTCTGGATCAATTTCATTGTATCAATATACGGGCTGATACACGTAATGTATATTTCGGGCAGTATTAATCCTTATGGCATGCTGCATGTGACATATGGAAATGCTACCGGCGACTATATAAAGGGCATCTTTATGGCGCCCTGCTATATTAATACTTTCGTGAACTGCGCCTTTGCCTTTTACTTCCTTTACAACAAGCGCTATATTCTGTCGTTCATGTCAGTGGCTATTGCCTGCTTTACTACCAGCAATTTTGCCAGTATAATGCTGGTGCTCCTATTGCTGGCTGCCATGGTGGTGCTGAAGAACAGGAAGATGCGGATCACCCTGCTGGCAGAGCTTGCCTTCCTGGTGTGCTTTTACCTGTTTGTGTCTACGAATAATGTGAACTATATGATGACCTCGCTGTTTGGCAAGGGTGACAGCACAGAAATGGCAGCTCTTAAAAAGCTGCAGGAAGAAATGAGCAAGCGCCTGCAGGCGGCATTGTCGGTATTTGAGAACAGGGAGCTGAAAAGCAACTATGGTAAGGGGATATCTGCGGAGCTTACCTACTACTACCTTGAAAGTGAGCCGAAGCGAATGTTGCTGGGCGCAGGTATGGGAGAGTTTTCTTCTCAACTGGCGCTACGTACCTCAGATATAAACAGGCATAAGAAGTCGCGTGTGTTCAGGATGCTGCCGGAGTACATTTCGCCGGACTTTCAGCAGAACCACTACCAGGTATTTACGGTTATATACGGTTTGCCCGAAGTATATCATTCTATACGTCACCTGCCTAATTCGTTTATCAACCAGATATTCGGAGAATACGGGGTGTTAGGGTTTATCCTCTTTCTTGTCTTTTATGTATGGTTTTTCGTGAAGAGGGTAAGGAAGCTTAAGTACTCGATATTCATAGGGATATTGATGGCGTACTTCCTTCTTTTTGACTATATGTTTGAATATCTTTCATTGGTGGTGTTTTTTGAAATGTTCTTCCTGCTGGAACTGAAACAAAGCGAAGCCCTGAAACAAGCAGAGTAATGCAAGTAAAAGTATCCGTAATAGTGCCGTGCTATAACTATGCAAAGTATTTACCTTTTGCTTTAGATAGTGTATTGGCGCAGGATATGGCGAACTGGGAATGTGTGGTAGTAGATGACGGGTCGGGGGATGAGACCGGAAGGGTAGCGAGGGAGTATGTGCATAAGGATGCGCGCTTTAAATATGTGTACCAGCAAAACAGGGGACTTTCGGCTGCGCGTAATACGGGCGTGGAGAATAGCCTGGGTGAATATTTACAGTTCCTGGATGCGGATGATTTGATTGACAGCGCGAAGCTATCAAAGCAGGCGGCCTACCTGGATGCGAATGGCGGGGTGGATGTGGTGTACGGGGATGAGCAATT
>DASPNB010000192.1:0-3867 GCA_035626755.1 Flavipsychrobacter sp. | reverse complement strand
ATGTATTCCACTTCTTCCCTATCAAGAATTGGGAAGTCGCCGGTTTGACGCGATTTGATCTTCTCTTCAACGAAGTTTCCTTTCTCATCGAGCGGGATGTTGGCCTGCGCGATCTTTGCCAGGTCTTCTTCTTCCGCACTCAGGAAGTGGTGGTGCTTCAGATCTACCTTACCGTCTCTTACTTTACGGTAGGGAGTTTCTATGAAGCCCATTTCATTGATCTGCGCGTGAACGCAAAGTGTAGAGATAAGACCAATGTTCGGACCTTCCGGAGTTTCGATAGTGCACAGGCGCCCGTAGTGACTGTAGTGTACGTCACGAACTTCGAAGCCTGCACGCTCACGGCTCAGACCACCCGGACCGAGGGCAGAGATACGACGCTTGTGCGTGATCTCAGACAGCGGGTTCGTCTGATCAAGGAACTGTGACAGCTGTGAAGTACCGAAGAATGAATTGATAACCGAAGACAGTGTACGCGCGTTGATCAGGTCGATCGGTGTAAATACTTCGTTATCGCGCACATTCATACGCTCACGTATAGTACGTGCCATACGTGCAAGACCAACACCGAACTGGGCAAACAATTGCTCACCTACCGTACGAACACGGCGGTTGCTCAGGTGATCTATATCGTCTATTTCCGCTTTACCATTGGTAAGGCGTACGAGATATTTAATGATGGAGATGATATCTTCCTTGCTGAGTACTTTCGTATCCAGGTTGATATCAAGACCTAGTTTGCGGTTGATCTTATAACGGCCAACTTCACCCAGGTCATAACGCTTGTCGCTGAAGAACAGCTTCTCAATGATGCCACGTGCTGTTTCATCATCCGGTGCATCCGAACCACGAAGCTGGCGATAGATATGTTGTACCGCTTCCAGTTCCGAGTTTGATGTATCCTTGTTCAGCGTGTTATAGATGATAGAGAAGTCACCGCTCACCTCTTCCTTCTGCAGAAATACGGTTTGGATGCCCATCTCTTCTATCATTGCTGCATTTTCTTCATCCAGCACATTGTCGCGGTCCAAAACCACTTCATTACGCTCAATGGTAACCACTTCACCGGTGTCCTCATCTACGAAGTCTTCCGTCCAGCTGCGCAGTACGCGGGCTGCAAGGCGACGACCTAAATTGGCCTTCAGTGCTTTCTTTTCCACCTTTACCTCATCGGCCATACCGAAGAGTTCCAGGATGTCTTTATCTGTTTCGTAGCCTATAGAACGCAGAAGTGTAGTTACAGGGAACTTCTTCTTACGATCTATGTAAGCATACATCACGTTGTTGATATCGGTTGCGAACTCCATCCATGCACCTTTGAAAGGTATCACGCGGGCGCTGTATATCTTGGTACCGTTCGGGTGAACGCTCTGACCAAAGAATACGCCGGGAGAACGGTGCAGTTGCGAAACCACTACACGTTCAGCGCCATTGATAACGAAAGTACCGCGGGGAGTCATGTATGGGATGTTGCCCAGGAACACATCCTGCACGATAGTTTCAAAATCCACGTGTTCTTCATCATTACAGCTCAGGCGGAGTTTTGCCTTCAGCGGAACTGAGTAAGTAAGTCCGCGCTCCATACACTCATCAATGGTGTAACGTGGCGGATCGATGAAGTAGTCCAGGAATTCAAGAACGAAAATGTTCCTCGTATCGGTAATCGGGAAATTTTCTTTGAACACACGGAAAAGGCCTTCGATGTTACGTTTATCCGGAGTGGTTTCCAATTGGAAGAAGTCCTGGAATGATTGCAACTGAATGCCCAGCAAGTCCGGTGTATCAGCCACATCATGGATCTTTCCGAAGTTTACGCGGCCTGTTGTGGTCTTTTTTTGTGGTATTGCCATAATATATTTAAAACTCCTTTTTTGCAAACAAAGAAACCCCACACCCCAGGTAGTACCTGTAGTATAGGTTTAGATCTGTTTTTAACGAAAATCTTTCAATAATAATAGTGTGCGCACAGCTAGCTCCCGGCAAAGGGACTGCAAATATAGGTAAGAGGGCCGAATTATCAAAAAATATTCCAATTTTCTCAAAATCAACAAAATACATTCATAGTTTTTTAAACACCATGTGAATTATGCCTCATTGGAACAGTTTTTTAACTCCTGCCTTGATATATCCCACCTTAAGTTGGGGTGCGTATTTAGAATTCATCAATAAACAATTGAACAAAATCAATACTATGAAAAATTGGATAATTGGAGCGCTGGCCCTGGTCAGCACATTCGGATTTACATCTTGTAAGAAAGACTACAACTGCGTATGCCGATTCAACGGTGTGCAGGTGTACAATCAGAAATATGAGGATATGACACTGGCGGACGCCACTGACAGATGCGAAGAAAATGACAATGGTACAGGTCAAACCTGGGATTGGGATATTGAATAGCTAATAACAGGGAAAGTGGCTCGCGAGCTGCTTTTCTTTTATCTAGTACCCTACGAAGTTTAAAAACAGATCACCATGGCAAATCACGACTGGAGCAGGTTTACCCGCCGGATAAGCATCAAGGCTCCTAAATTGGTAATCTACAGGCACTGGACAGTCCCTGCTAATCTTGAAAGCTGGTTTCTGAGAGATGCACTCTTCCGCGTTTCCAATGGTGACCTCCGCAATAAGAACAGCCAGATCTATGCCGGCGACTCCTACGAATGGCTCTGGCATGGGTATGCAGATACCGTAGTGGAAAAAGGAAAAGTAATCGAAGCTAATGGTGTAGACCGTATCAAATTTTCCTTCACTGGCGGAGCGATCGTTACGGTTGACCTCAACAACGGCGATGACCAGACGCTCATCACACTAACACAGGAAGATATTCCTACTGACGACTATGGCAAAGCTCACTACAACCTCGAATGCCAGGTAGGCTGGACCTTCTACCTCACCAACTTAAAATCAATCCTCGAAGGCGGCATAGACCTCCGCAATAAAAACGTCACCTTAAAAGATGTGGTGAACAGCTGAAAAGCATGCAGATAGCATGATGCTACGGTGAGGTGAAATTGAAGCAAAATTGAAGTAAAAAAGGAAGAAACTCGGTGTTTGCGGCCTTTTCAGCTTATCCTAAATCGGCAAAATTGAAGTAAAACAGTTACACACCTGGCAACAAAAAGCCCGCACTTTAGTGCAGGCTCATTATCGCAAGGATTTCCTAAGACACGGCAATCCTTTAAAATCAGGTTAATCGCGGTTCCGATTAGAACCTTTCCAGTCCGCTGAAGAAGAAGTCGCCCTCTATCTTGGCGTTCTCATCACTGTCAGAACCGTGAACGGCGTTCTCGCCTACTGAACTTGCATACTTCTTACGGATAGTACCTTCCTCAGCCTGTGCAGGGTTGGTAGCACCTATCAGGGTACGGAAATCAGCTACAGCGTTATCTTTTTCCAGTATAGCTGCTACTATTGGCCCGCTGCTCATAAATTCAGTGAGTTCACCGTAGAAAGGGCGCTCATTGTGCACTTCATAGAACTTGCCCGCTTGTTCCAGGCTGATCTTAGTGTACTTCATGGCTACGATACGGAAACCTGCAGCATTGATCATTTGCAGGATATTACCAATGTTACCGGCGCGCACTGCATCCGGCTTGATCATGGTAAAGGTGCGATTTGACATAAAAGGTATTTGTTTTATTTGACGGCGCGAAGATATGGAAAAGTCAAAACTCAAAAGTCAAAACCTGAAAATCATCTGTTATTATTTGAATGTGGATATATACTTTTGCAGCTCTTAAGCTTTTTGGCTTTGAGTTTTGACTTTTGACTTAATATGCTCCCGATAACAGAGGCATTCCCTTTACTGGCATCACCAAAGAAGATATTCATCACCACCCACCACAAGCCGGATGGAGATGCAATAG
>DASPNB010000191.1:0-2187 GCA_035626755.1 Flavipsychrobacter sp. | reverse complement strand
CAGAATAAGCGTGGTGGATGCACTGGCAGCGGCAGGTGATGTGATGCTTACCGGCCGTAAAGACAACATTCTTATAGTAAGAGAAACCGATGGCGTGCGAGAATTTGCCAGGCTGAACCTTAATAGCACCAATGTATTTAGCAGCCCATATTATTACCTGAAACAAAACGATATTGTGTATGTAGAAGCTGCCCGTATCCGCCGCCAGCAAAACAGCGAGTTTACGCAGACCTACCTACCTGTTATCTCGTCATTGGTTTCGACCATACTGGCGGTGTACGGTATCGTAGTATTAAGTAAGTAGAACATGGAAAACACAAACCAACAATTTTCCGAAAGGATACTTAAACAGTTCAACTCGTCGTTTGATTTCAAGCGGCTCATGGGTTCGATACTGAGTAACTGGTACTGGTATGTATTGACCATTACCGTTACCCTGACAGCGGGTTACCTGTATATCCGTTATACCACTCCGCAGTATGCGATCAAGAGCTCGCTGCTCATTGATGAGACGCAGGACAACAGCACCAAGAGCCTGCTGAACAAACTGGAGAACGGTAAGGACAACGCGACCCCAACCAACATCTACAATGAGATGTTCATCCTGAAAAGCCAGGACCTGATTGCACAGATAGTGGATTCACTAGACCTGAATGTGCGGTACTGGGCGATAGGCCGTGTGAAGGAAACGGAAATATATGAAGAGTGCCCGATAAGAATAGAATTTGACGAAGACGGCTATAAGGGAGCAAATACCCAGTTTGTAATAAGGCAAGTAGTAGAAGGCCGTTTTGAAATAGAGTACAATGGCAATAAAAGCAGAGTAGACTTTGACACATGGACTAACCTGGGCTTCGGTGATTTTAAAATAATCTATACCAAAGGCCCTAAAGTGAATCCGGAATACCTGCCGAAGACAGACTTTGTGGTGAAGGTGGAAAACGCACTAACGACCAACCAAAACATACTTAAAGCACTGAAAATAAATCCGGGGGATGGCAGGACCAGCCTGCTGGATATGAGCATAAATGACAACCTGCCACTGCGCGGTGTTGACTTTATGAATGCGCTTATCTACTTCTACCAGAAGAAAGAACTGGAAAACATTACCCGTAGTGCAGCCCGCACAAGGGAGTTCATCAACAGGAGCAAAAGCAGCATGATACAAGACCTTCGTACTATGGATACGATGGTGGAGAATATAAAAGTGAGCAATGAGGTGGTGGATCCGCAGGCTCAATCGGCGAGCTATTTTACCGAAAAGACAGCAGGTGAGCAGAAGCTGAACCAGCTGATAGCTGAAAAGCAAGCCATCAATAACCTGCAGCAGAGTATAATAATGAACAAGAACCAGGTGATAGCCGGGCTTGGTGTACAAGACCCTATACTACTGGACCTGGTAAACAAATACAATACTGCTGTAACCCGCCTGGACGAACTGCAACGTAACTACGGGCCTTCTAATCCTTACATTGAACAGGCGCAGAGCGATATCTCTTCTATGCGTAAAAGAGTGCTAGATGCGACCGACAGGATATATAATTCGATCAACATAAGCCTCCAGAATGTATCGAGGAATGTTGCTACCAGCACCAGCCGTATAAGGGCGGTACCAGAAATAGACCGCAACATAAAAGACGTGAGGCGTAACTATGATGTATCGCAGAACGTATACCTGTACCTGTATCAAAAGGGCATAGAGAACGAAATATCGCTGTATGCGGCTACCAACAAATCGAAAGTAGTGATAGCGCCTTATGCGAGCAACGCACCAATATCGCCGGTGAAGAAGAATGTGTACCTGGCGATGATACTGATAGCGCTGATGCTGCCTACTACAGTACTGGTAGCGCGTGAGCTGCTGAATAATAAAGTAATTAACGAAAACGATATAGAATCGCTGACTACGATACCTATAATAGGGTCGGTGAGCCTTTCGGAAGAAACGAATGGCAGGGAGAACTCGATAGTAGTAGGTCCGCATGTGCGTACCGGCATTGCAGAGCAGTTCCGCCTGATACGCGCCAACCTGGAGTTTATGTCAGCTACAACCGATAAAAAAGTATTTGTAATAACATCAAGCACGAGCGGCGAGGGCAAATCGTTCGTATCGATCAACCTGGGTATTACTATGACGCTTGCCAAAAAGCGTGTGGTGATCATGGAATTTGACTTGCGTAAACCGAA
>DASPNB010000189.1:0-2606 GCA_035626755.1 Flavipsychrobacter sp. | reverse complement strand
CTTCTTTCATTTTCTTATAGTTTAAGTAGTAATAGATTTCTCTGCCGTTTTGCTCCTGCCTGAGGAGCTGACACTCTGTGAGTACCTGGATATGTTTGGATATGGCCTGCCTGCTACTATCGAAATGGGCAGCAATGGCATTTGGAGTCATTGCACTTACTGCCAGTAAACTGAGTATACCCCTTCGTGTAGGATCGGCAATGGCCTGGAAAACGTCTCTTCTCATAAATCGCAACCGTTTGATTGCAAATATATGTGCAATTATTCGGTTGCGCAAATATTTTTTTAATTAAGGAGGAGTTTTATGTGCAATAAGGCTGATTGTCAGCGAATTATTTGCAAAAAATAATTTCTAATTTTTTTAGCGGACTGGATTGAAAGAGGGCTTTGCAATTCAGGATTTTTAGAGAATTTTGGCAAACAAGTAAAAACAGAAATGAAGCAAGATTACTGGAATGTAGATGACGTGCAGGTAGCAGAAAAAACGGGGAAAAAGATTGCTGAGTGGGTCAAAATTCTCGACAAGTTTAAGGCATCGGAGAAAAAATCGAACGATGTAGTAGGGTACCTGCAAGCAGAGTACAACGTGCCCAGGTATTGGGCAAGAACGCTGACTACCCATTACCTTAAAAAACAGGAAGAGTAGTCTGTTACTCTATCACTAATCGTTTGCCAGCCATTAAGCCACTTTTTGCACCACTGAACTGCAGGAGGTAATTGCCCGGAGCTGCGGTTTTTCCAATATGTAAATTACTTTTGCCGTGAATCACAGGGTAGGAAGCAAGTAATTTCCCATTCATGTCGAAGACCTCGGCAAGTCCGTCTTCCGGAGTTTCTAAAGAGAATGATCCTGCAGTGGGGTTGGGGTAGATATCAATACTTATTGCCCGGCTGCCGGCATTATTTGCAAATGTGTTTTCCTCGAGAATATCTCCATTGGCGTCAATACCCAGCAGCCAGACATCAGGGGTACGCCAATTGTATAAACTGTCGGTATATGCCTGTCCGCAGAAGATGATATTTCCGTCCGTACGTTCTACAAAATCAAAAATATTTCCAGTGATCCAATTGTTTGCCACATAATATTTGCTCCAGAGAATGGAGCCGCTACTGTTGATTCGAGCTGCCCAGCCCTTCCATCTTTCGGCGGTGCTATCGGGTAGAAACCATGCGCTACCGCATACAAGATAGTCGCCATTTTGCAATTGGCGCGAGCGCCAAATATTATCCGGGACAGCTGATCCAATATAGGGAAATACCGTCTGCCAGGTGATATTAAAGTTGGTGTCGAGTTTTGCTATGTAAGGCGGAAAATTCTCCCTGTCCATTGCCGAAGATGTAAGGAGGGTATCTTTACAACCATTATGATAAAATCCACCATTTACATCTTTGTAGATCATTCCCCAACTGTGTGATCCGGAGGTATACAATGTATCCTTGGTAATGCTACCGTCGCTATTATTGATAATCAGGAACCAAGGCCTATCGCGATAATAACCATCAAGTTCGCCACTACAACCGCCGATTAAAGTGCGATCGTTATCCAGCGGTTGAACACTTTGGAAATAGCTGTATACGCCTGTTTGCTCATGGTAGGTTTGTTTCCATACCAGATTGCCCATAGCATCCAGGCGAATGATCATACCAGACGGCGGTGTGAGCTGATTGGAAGTATATGAGGAGTGTTGGGCGCCTGCTAATATAAAACCGCCTGTAGGCAGTACATCGCAGTCGTATAGTTGCTCACCATATAGAGAGGTGTCGGTAAATGTCTTGGTAAAGATGGTATCCATCTGGAAGTTGAGAGCAATAAGTGCCGCCCATTCGTACCACCTGCCGGAGTCAGGGTAGAATTGAAAAGTATAGGGGAGAACATAGCCTATATCGGGAACCTGCTTTACATTGCCGGAATATAGCGTCCATGTATTAAGGCCATCAACACGAACGTTATTTTTACTGAGCAAGGATGCTCCATTGGAGGAAATATTCATCCACATGGCGTTGGCCGTGTCCCAATAATGGCTGCTCTGACTGTAACATGCGCCGCTTACAAAAAGGCTGTTGTCGGAGCGGAGTAGAATGTTACGGGCGTCGTCTACCAGTGAATCGCCGTATGTATGCAAGTAGTTGAATGGCTGAGCGGAGGCTGAAGGAGAAAGAAACAGCCAGGCCAGGAGGGTAAGGAGCAGCTTATTCATAAAGCAGGGGGTTTTTGTTGGTCTCATAAAGTTACAGCATTACTGTATCCTAACCTATAGACGTAAACAGCCGGTAATAGTGCTAATTGCATTAACGCATTGTTTGCTATATTTCTATAGAAGCTGATGGGGAAGGATTAGATGTCCCTGAATGTGCCTGCCCGCAAGGTAAGCCTATTAAAACTGCCATTATCTGCGGTTATAAACCGTAGATAATGGCAGGGCAATTTCGATTGAGGGGTGATTGGTATACAGTCAGATCCAGATATTCCGGACAGCAAATTGTGTAGACCTGTTATTTTGTTTCACCTGCTTTCTCGAAGTACCTTCGTTTGGCATCTGGGGTGAAGTGATCGGGTGGCTGGCCGGTGTGGATGTATGCGCTCTCGGCCATGGGGTCTGCGGGGC
>DASPNB010000188.1:0-3337 GCA_035626755.1 Flavipsychrobacter sp. | reverse complement strand
GGTAAGTGGCTACTTCCTTAGCCATGGCAGTGGCGACGGCGATCCACTGGAGCACAAGGGCAGGGTTGAAAGTATTCATGAAAAAGCCGCTGAGAAAGATCTTTACATAAAGGGCGCCGCTTATACTCAAAACGCGGGCGGAGGGACGGACAGGTTTGTATTTTTTTACCAGGCCATAGAAGCCGAGGGCCAGGAGGAGACCAGAGAAGCCATACTTCATGGTGCGCTCATACTGGTGGAGCCATTCCAGCCATGGAGAGGCCATATTGGCCACGGTAACGAAAATGATATCGCTGATAGAAACGCCCAGCACAAAGGCGAGGCCCGCTTTGTAGCTGTGATTGACGCTGTACTTCAGCACCGCGAAGAGCGTGGGCCCTACCGATATAGCCATAAAGAGGCCCAATAACAACCCGGTAAGTAATGCTGTTGATAGCATGGCTGGTAAGATAAGAACTTAAGTTGAGAGGTACGACTAAAGCGGCGTTAAGATCGTTCCCTGGCTGTCCGGAATTTTAAGTAATTTTGATAAATGAGTATAAATCCTCAATTCACATACGATAACCTGGGTAATCCTGTAGGGGTATTTCTGCCGATAGACGAGTGGAACCAGCTGGCGGAAGAGCTGCACCTGGATATACCCGAATGGCAGAAAGAATTAATAGAAGTGCGCCTGGCTGAGTATAATAATGCGCCTTCGCAGTTGGTTGATTGGAACAAAATATCTGAGAGCTTAGATAAGGAAGATGAAGAAGTATAGAGTTTTTTTACTTCCATCGGCCTATGAGGATATTAAGCAGGCCCGGCAATGGTACCGGCAACATAACACGGATCTACCCAAAAAGTTCAAACAACGTATACAGGAAACAATAGAACGGATCTGCAACGCCCCGTTTGCATACGCTGCAAGGTACAAAGATGTACGTTTAGCGCACTTGGCTACATTTCCTTACGCCGTGCATTTTCTCGTTGATGAAACAAACTGCACTGTAGTTATTCTTGCTATTCATCATACGGCTATCAGTCCAGATAAATGGCCTGAAAGACTGAAATAAATTCACGATAGAAATAGTTTGGCTCAGGCCCTGTTAATGAATAAGATCAGTCCGATCCCTGTCCATTAGCAAATACCTCCATGAGCCGCTCACCCGGTGCTGTTTCGGTAATGGAGATCCAGAGGTGTTTTTTCGGTAATAGCTCTTTAGCTTTTTCCGGCCATTCTATGAAAGTATATGCTGAAGTGTCATTTACCTGGTCCTCTATGCCGGCATTGATAGCCTCTTCTGCAGAGCGGAGGCGGTACCAGTCCATGTGGTAAATTTTCTGCTCACCGCCGTTTTTAACAGAAAAATAATACTCATTGATGAGTGCAAAAGTGGGACTGCTTACGGCATCCTCTACACCCAGGAAGTCGCACAGGGCGTGGATAAAGGTCGTTTTCCCTGCACCCATTTCACCGCTGAAGGCGAATACCCGGTATCGATCAGCATATTGCCATAACTGATGAGCAGCACTTTCTATATTGCCCAAAGAGTATGAAATTTGTAGAACAGGAGCCGCCATAAGGTGTGCAAAGATACTGTAGGAGACAGAATAAAATGGAAAAGACATATTCAACAGTAGTGGAAGGGATGACCTGCGGCAATTGTGCCCTTACCATCTCCAAGCTGTTGGAAAAGAAAGGAGTAAAGAATATCTCGGCTAACGCATCATCGGGTGAGGTGAATTTCACAGCTATGGATACTGTGAATGTAGAAGGTATATATGATGCTATAGATGGCCTCGGTTATAAAGTAGTAAGAGAGGGCGAAGAACATGGTCATCACGAAGGCCACGACAGCAAGGACAACACAACCTTATTTCTCATTATTAATTTAGCCCTTACTATCCCGCTACTGGCGCACATGTTCAGCAACTGGCATGTGCTGCATATGCCCTGGGTACAGTTTGCCCTGGCGACGCCGGTTTTTGTGATAGGTTCTTATGTGTTTATGCCGAGCGCATACCGTTCGCTAAAGCATGGCATTCCCAATATGGATGTGCTGATAGTGATAGGCGCGACTGCGGCCTATGTGTATTCGCTGATCGGGTTGTTGTTTTTTGCAGAGCAGGCGCATGACTATCTCTTCTTTGAGACAGCGGCTTCAATACTCACACTGGTGATGGTAGGCAACTGGCTGGAGCATAAGACAGTGAAGTCGACCACCAAATCGATAGATGCCCTCGTGAAACTACAGCCGCAGCAGGCGAGAGTGGTAATGACAGACAGCCTGGGTAAAGAAACGATACTGGATACAGAAAGCAAGTTTGTGCGCAACGGCGACGTAGTGCTGGTGAATACAGGTGACAGTATAGCAATAGATGGCGAGATAGTAAAAGGTGAAGCACAGATAGATGAGCACATGATAACCGGTGAAAGTGTGCCTGTGCATAAAAGAAGCGGCGATGAGGTAGTGGGTGGAACAGTAGTTGTGGACGGCAACCTGCGGGTGAGAGCTACTGCTGTAGGAAATGCTTCAGTGCTGGCAAATATTATAAAAATGGTGCGGGAAGCGCAGGCTGTGAAGCCTCCACTGCAAAAGCTGGCTGATAAGATCAGCGCAGTTTTTGTTCCGGCGGTGCTGATCATTTCTACGCTTACGCTACTGGTTAACTGGTTTGTGGTAGGTGTTCCGTTTACTGAATCGATGATGAGGGCGATAGCGGTGCTGGTTATTTCCTGTCCCTGCGCTATGGGGCTCGCTACACCCGCGGCAGTAGCGGTTGGCCTTGGCAGGGCGGCGCGCAATGGCATACTGGTAAAAGGGGGTGATACCCTGGAGCAGCTGAAAAGTATAAAGCAGATTGTGTTTGACAAAACCGGGACACTGACAACGGGGCAACTGGAAGTGAGCAGTTTTGAAACTGTGATGGCAGAGGAAGAATTCAGGGCGGTGGTTGCCGCCATAGAAAAGAATTCATCGCATCCCATAGCAAAGTCAATATCGGCACAGTGGAAAATTGCCCCGGTCTCCGAACTAAACGAAGTGAATGAAATAAAGGGCAAGGGTATGCAGGCCATTGATAAAAATGGCAATACCTGGAAGCTGGGTTCAGAAAAATGGCTGAGACCAACTGCCGATAAGGCGGGTGCTGACCTCTACCTGTACAGGAACGATCAATATGCCGGAAGGCTGAGTATAACTGATAAACTGCGTAGCGATGCCAAAGAAACGATAGCGGAGCTCAGGGAGATGGGCTATACTGTAATACTACTGAGTGGCGACAAGAAAAGTAAATGCCAAGCGATAGGCGCAGAACTGGGAATGGATATCGTTTATTCTGAACAAAGCCCGGC
>DASPNB010000187.1:0-3795 GCA_035626755.1 Flavipsychrobacter sp. | reverse complement strand
TGTTCAGGCAACTGCACAGGTTTGCCGAAGGCGGCAGCCTGTCTGTTAAGGACCGTTATTGGCGTTGGGCATCATTCAATACCATTGAGCAAACCAATAAACTATTGAGCGATGTATCCCTTTCGCATGTAAATTACCAGCGAATGGAAAATGAAAGACAGGAAATACTAAAATCCTTAAGCGGTAATGATTTCAACGAACTGCTATTGACAGATATGAACTTGGTATTGACCGGGGATATGCTGGTAAAAGTGGACTTGATGAGTATGGCTAACAGCCTGGAGGTCCGCAGCCCTTTCCTGGACTACAAAGTAGTTGACTTCGCATTCTCGCTGCCCGAGCAGTATAAGATCAACAGGGATATGAAGAAACGCATTGTACAGGATGCGTTCCGGAATATGCTGCCTGATGAGATATACAACCGTCCCAAGCATGGCTTTGAAATACCTTTACTTGATTGGTTCAGAAAAGAACTTTGGGGCCTGATTAATGACGATCTGCTGGAAAAATCTTTTATCCGGGAACAAGGTATCTTCAACGTAGATGCCGTAGAACAATTAAAAAAGAAGCTACACAGCAGCAGTCCTGAAGACAGTCATGCCACTATCTGGGCACTGATCGTTTTCCAATACTGGTGGAAAAAGTATTTCATCGGTTAACGGCCTGTTATTAGTTGGTTAGTTAATCATTTTATTGTATCATTGCGCAACTAAGTTACATGCCGAGGGTATTACGCATACATAACAGGTTGATCATTGGCGGACCGGCCATTAACGTTACCTACCTGACCAAATACATGGCTCCCGAGTTTGAAACCATGCTGGTGATAGGCGATAAAGACAGCCATGAACAAGATGCTGATCACCTGATAATGAACCTGGGACTGGAACCGGTAGTAGTCCCGGAAATGAAACGGGACATCAGCCCGCTGAATGATGGCTATGCATACCAGAAAATAAAAAAATTGATCGAGAAATTCCGGCCCGATATAGTGCATACTCATGCAGCAAAATCAGGGGTGATCGGCAGGCTGGCAGCAGATGCATGCAAAGTGCCTGTTGTGGTACATACTTTCCACGGGCATGTATTTCACAGCTATTTCAGCAAGTTCAAGACCAATACCTTCATACAGATCGAGCGGTACCTGGCGCGGCGCTCCACGGGAATCATTGCCATCAGCGAAACGCAAAAACACGAGTTGGCTAATGTGTACCATATCTGTGATGAAAAGAAAATAAAGATCATTCCCCTGGGGCTCGACCTGGATAAATTCCAGGTGCACCAGGAACAAAAACGTGCCGAATTCAGAAAACAATTCGATCTAAGATCTGACGATATCGCTATAGGGATCATCGGGCGTGTAGTGCCGGTCAAGAACCACAGTCTCTTTGTGGCTGCAGCAAAAAAAGTATTGGACCAAACCTCACTTCCTGTCAAATTCGTTATTATTGGCGATGGCGATATGCGTCCTCAAATGGAAGGAGAATTTGCAGCAGCAGGAATTGACTACACCTATTACCCTGTAGACCCCAGAGAGGCAACCGCATTATGCACATCGTGGCAAACGGAAATGGATTATGTTTTGTCGGGGTTGGATATTGTGGCCCTGACCTCGCATAATGAAGGCACACCGGTATCCCTGATAGAAGCACAGGCTGCGGCAAGGCCCGTGGTATCTACTAACGTAGGTGGTGTTAAGGATGTTGTCACCGACAACCAGACAGGTTATATCACAGAGCCGGGCGATGCGGGCACTTTTGCCGAAGCCCTATTGAAACTTATCAATAGCCAGGACAAGAGAAATTACTTCGGCCAATTGGGACGGACATTCGCGCAGACGCATTATTCTTACCAACGCCTGGTGAAGGATATGTCCAACTATTACTACGATCAACTGGCACTGGCAGGAGTTAACTACCGCAAAGCTCCGATCCGCCCTGTATCTTCAAATCTCGAGGAAGATTAATTCATCGCTTTAAAATACTCTACGGTTTGAACCAACCCGTCCATGAAGCGCTTAGTGGGTTGGTAACCCAACAGGTTTTTTGCGAGGGAAATATCTGCCAGTGAATTACGTACATCGCCGGCCCTGGGTTCGCGATAAGTAGCCTCATGGCCGGCTTGCAGAATATTCCGTATCTCGTTGTATAGAAAATTGACAGAAAAATTTTCACCAACTGCTATATTGTACACCTTGCCAAAAGCCTCATCATTCTTTGTGAGCATGCCTCTTATATTAGCCTGTACAGCATTATCTACAAACGTAAAGTCCCGGGTCTGTTCGCCATCGCCGTTGATATAAACCGGCACATTCTTCATCATTCCGCTTACAAACAAAGGTATCACTGCTGCATAAGGGCCGTCCGGATCTTGCCTCGGACCAAATACGTTGAAGTACCTATACCCTATCAGTTTCATGCCGTATAAGTCTGAAAACACACCTGCGTACAGTTCGTTTGCTTTCTTTGTAACTGCATACGGAGACAACGGGTTACCAACTTTCTCTTCACGTTTAGGTAAATTTGGCTCATCTCCATACACGGAAGAAGAAGACGCATAAACAAAGGTTTTTACCCCTGCATCTTTGGCCGCAGTCAGCATATTTACGAAGCCCCCCACATTTACGTCATTGCTGGTTATCGGGTCTTTAATAGACCGCGGTACTGACCCTAAAGCAGCCTGGTGGCTAACATAGTCTATGCCTTCGCAGGCTTTCTGGCATATCTCAACATTACGGATATCGCCTTCTATGAATTCAAGATTATCATAGCCGGAAAACAGGTCGATATTATGCTTGGAACCGGTAGCCAGGTTATCTAGTACACGCACTTTTCCCGCGCCGCTTTTTAACAAGTATTCGGCAATGTGCGAGCCGATGAAACCGGCACCACCCGTTACCAGGAAAGATGACTGACTGATATCCTCTGTATGAAATAATGACATTTGTAAAGTTTATGCTATGATATTAGGTCCAAGCCCATTTTCGGGCTGTGCAAACATATTGTAAAATACACAAAACAGGTAGGCACGGCAGTATCGTTAACGAATTAATTGCAGGACATAAAAAAACCGTTCAAGGTGAACGGCAATTTTAAAGTACTTGTGACTTAGGCCTTTTTCTCAGCTTTCTCGTCGGTCTTCTTAGGGCGTGCAGGGCGGCTTACTCCGTATGACCCCATAAATATCTTACCCTTTTTTGAGCGTTTATCGCCTTTTCCCATAGTCGCTGTTTTTTTTTGAGACTGCTAAAATACAAAAAAGGCAAGAAACTGTAGTTTCTTGCCTTTTGTTTGTAAGATAAGCGGGCGATTATTTCTTACCGCTGATCTTAGTAGAAAATTCTTTACCAGCCTTAAACTTAGGCACTTTGCGTGCTTTGATCTTAATAACCTCACCGGTTTGGGGGTTACGGCCATTACGTGCAGAACGCTCAGATACAGAGAATGTACCAAAACCTACCAGCGTAACGCGGTCTCCTTTTTTCAGCGAAGCAGTAACTGCATTTGTAAAAGAATCCAGTGCATCATTGGCTTGTGTCTTAGTAATGCCTGCATCTTTGGCAACTTTGTCAATCAATTCAGCTTTGTTCATAGACTAAAATTGTGTTTGGTTGTAAATAAAACTTGTTTCGTGTTAAGGCAAATATACTCATGATTGGTTCAGTTCCAAATATCCTGCAAGATTTTTTTATCCGTCAAAACCCTTGCCAGTATAGGCTTTCCACAGTTTATTCACAAAAAGAGGTTACCGGCATTAAAATTCACCGGCTGAAAAGCCTTATTTAATGCACATTCC
>DASPNB010000186.1:0-2072 GCA_035626755.1 Flavipsychrobacter sp. | reverse complement strand
TTGTCATTAAGGATGTAAGTGAACTCAAAGAAAGGCGTCCAGGCTATGACCATTGGCACAAGAGGTTTTATCTGGTACAACTCCTGGTTATATTCCATATACTGGGTACCTACCTGTAAAATAATATCTTCAAATCCGCGGTATTCTACCTCTGCATATACTTCTCTGTAAAGTTTTACCTCCTCCAGGGTATTGATATGTGTATAGTTCAGGGTAATATCCACGTTATCATTAGGGTTCAACAGCACATCTACACCACCTGCCAGTTCCGACAGGTTTTGCGATGCAGGAGTGTATCTTGCCATCAGCCTTTGCGGGCGTAGCCGTGCTACTATTGGTTGCCAGTTCATCAGGCCGCGTATCAGCACTTCGTTGGGAGAAGTACGCATTTCAAAGTTTTCGGTGCGCTTTCCTGTCAGGTTTACAGCAATGCCTCTGCGTGCCCATCCTAACGTGGTGAACACCACATTGCCGGGCTTTTTTTGTAGTATACCGTCCTTAGCTATTACGTCATCTGTTTTATACGAACCTTCAACGAACCAGTTGACATCGCCTACTACCAGGTTGTTATAAGCAGTAAAGGCATACATATTGTATTTCGGCACAAACCTTGTGCTCAGATCCTGCCCGTTGATATTAGAAACAATTGTTTTCATGTTTTCCTCATCAAAAGTTCGGTTCAGAGCGCCTACGCCGGGTGTGATAAAAACTTTTTCCCCGATTGCGAAACTACCTTCTGCATTGATGCCTTTAATAATGGGGTCATAGCGCTCAAATACGTTCTTAGACTGGCCCGTAAATCCTTTCAATGTAATATTGTCGGTAAGTTTGTATTTCAGGTGCAGCCCCACTAGTGCGTTATCTATCAGGAGGCCTCTGTCCTCATAAGCCCTGAACAGTATTCCTGATCCAATCTGGTCATAAATATACCCCGCAGTTATTGTCAGGTTTTCAAATTCCTTGCTCAGGCTCCATGCACCTATGCCGAAACCATTCAGTGCTTGTATCGGGTTGTAGAGGTTAGAGTTGTGAAAGGCATCAACGCGTATATTAGCTGTGAAGCTTTTGTAATTGTACCTCAATCCAAGCCATGCCTCGCCGCCGCTCAGATAATTGTCGTACAACGGATTGTTGGCAGCATTGATAGCCGTATCCCGGTGAAAGAAATTAACATTGGTCATCAGGTCGCCCGACAAATTCCCAAAATCCCTCTCTTCCTGGGCCGTTATATCATTGGCATTTATGAATAGGAGTAGTGTTAAGAAAGCGGTAAATCTTTTCATCAAACGGTATTGTAATCTTGTAAAATTTTCCGAATTTAGAACCTTTGCTATACTTTGGCAAGGTTTTGGTTTGTTTCTTTACAAAATAGATTGATATATATGAAAAAACTTATTCTGGCAGCATTTTCAATATTGTTGACAACGCCACTGATGGCTCAAAGCAGCGATTTGCCTAATACTGCTATAAAGGATGTGGAAACGAATAAAAAAGTTGCTTTTAATAAGACCTTTGAGCCTGGTAAAGTTACCCTGGTTAACTTTTGGGCTACCTGGTGTGTACCCTGCAAAAAGGAAATAAAGAATGTCCGCAAGAAAATGGGCGATTGGAAGAAAGAGGCCGACTTTAATTATATGACAGTATCGGTAGATGAAGCGAGAGCTGAAAGCCTGGTGAGAAGCTATGCCAAATCGCAGGGTTGGGATTTTCCTTATTATATAGATCCTAATTCTGACCTGATGCGCTCATTGAATTTCCGTACAGTGCCATTTACGATCATAGTTGATAAAAACGGCAAGGTGGTTTATACCCACCAGGGCTATGAAGAAGGCGGCGAGAATGAGGTATTCGCCAAGATCAAAGAATACGCGAAGAAATAATAATACGGTCATTAAATATATGCCCTGCCTGCAAACAGGCAGGGCTTTTTTGTGTTATATAAGCATATTCATCTTGTAGTTTCGTATATTAGGGTATAAATCAGAACGTTATGTTATCGAAAACTATTCAAGAATCTCTGAATGCCCAGGTGGCCATGGAAGCCACTTCGTCACAAGCATACTTGGCTATGG
>DASPNB010000185.1:0-3522 GCA_035626755.1 Flavipsychrobacter sp. | reverse complement strand
CATAGTATTGAACGGTTCAAAAAATTAGTTTATATCCCTCCGCTTGATAAATTTATTTTTTACGGAGACAAGATCATTACCATAGGGAAGGACAGTGCATTGACGAATATAGACGAAACAATGCTGAGAGCCGCAGGAATAACACGCGTAGAACAAATACTTTTTGACGAACTGTATGATAATATTTTTATCAGGGACCTGAGAAAATTATTCGTATTCAATCTGCATACCGGCAAATTCAAACGCCTGTTTCAAAGGATGAACTTTGAGCAATCGCAGATAGCCCTGCACAACAACACACTAATAATAGGCAGCAAAAATGGCATCATTTTCACCAGGATAACCGGCAGGGGGCGGCTATCCCAACCGATACACTATCCAAATACAAAAGCTATGGCTTACAAAAACCTGCGAGATATCGTGCCTTCCCGCGATGAAGTGCTGCTAAACACGGATAGTGGCCTCCTTGCTGTAACCATCCCTACAAAATACTCGGATCTGCAAGATACCCAAACTGCTTCCAGGTACATATTACTACTGAAAGATGGGGAGAAGCTTAATACCATTACCACGGGCGATACTATCTATTTAAATACAACTAATAATAAAATACAATTTGACCTGGTTAACCCGAACGGCGTTGGTAGATTGAGATTTCAATCTTTTATTGCCGGGATCGACAGTGGTTACATTGAGTTACGCTCAGACGAGCTACAGTCAGGCAATATTCCGCCCGGCAAACACTATCAAATGACCCTCAGAGCCCAGGATGATATATGGGTAAGCCCTGATATAAATTTCGTGTTGTATAAGATACCTACATTCTGGCAAACAACAATGGGAACGGCCTTGTTCTGGAGCCTGTTGATAACAGGTTTAGGCCTTGTAGTATTTTCTATAATTTACTATACGCGGAAAATAGTTTCTGCAAAGCACTTGAAAAAAAATTACCTGCTCTCGCTGGAGCTCAAAGCCATTCATGCGCAGATAAACCCACACTTTATATTCAATACGCTCAACACAGGTTTATATTTTATCAGCGAAAATAAAAACGAAGAAGCCTACGAGCATATTTCCTCATTTTCTGAATTATTGCGTTCTTATATCAAATCCTCACGAAGCAAGTATGTGACCCTTGGGGAAGAAATTGACAACCTGGAAAACTACATTGCCCTTCAGCAATCAAGGTTTGAGAATAAATTCAGTTTTGCGATCCGGGCCGATGAAGGAATCAATACCGATACTACCTTAATACCCTCGCTGCTACTACAACCGTTTGTGGAAAATGCCATAAACCATGGATTGTTGCACAAGGAAAGCCGGGGCCACCTATCGGTAAATTTTATTTCGGAAAATCCGGAAAAAGAGATAATTTGTATTATCGACGATGACGGCGTTGGCAGGGCGAAATCTGCTCAGATCAATCGTGGTAATCCAAACAAACCCAGGTCTTACGGAAATGAACTGATAGGTGACCTTACTAAACTCATCAATACAGATGGCCACCTGAACGTGCATATTGAATATAAAGACAAGACAGCGCCCCAAACAGGCACTACAGTAATTATCACTATTAAAAAAGTACATCATGACAAATAATTATCAATACATCATCATCGATGACGAAGCAAAAGCCATAAAAATGTTGAACAACGCTATTACCCGGCTGTACAGAAATCTTGAAATGGCGGGGTCATATACCGACTGGGAATCAGCACTGGAAGCGTTGGAAAATAACACTGCAGATATCGCATTTTTAGATATTTCCATGCCGCATAAAAACGGGTTCAGCCTGCTGGAAATGGTGCCCGACCTTTCGTGCGAAATCATTTTCGTAACCGCACACGAGGAATATGCCCTGAAGGCATTTAAATACTCACCCGTAGGTTATCTGCTGAAACCGGTGAATGACACACGGTTAAAAGCCGCTGTAGACAAGGCCATAACACATGTGCAACACAAAAAGACCGCGGCTGAACGCCTGAACGACGTAATCATCAGCAAGAACAATAAGTTAGGTATTCGCAACAATAATGGCCTTGACTATGTCAGTATTGACGATATACTTTTCTTCGAGGCCAACGCGCGTTATACCAAAGTTGTTACCAAAGCAAAGAGCTATCTCAGCTCTTGTAACATAGGGAAATTCAAACAAATGGTAGAAGGCCGCAGTTTTTATACCGTCCACAGATCTTACATTGTAAATACAGACAGAATAACCAGGTATATAAGCTCGGGTGTTGTGGTTATGGAGGACGGTCATGAGATACCGGTATCAAAGAATATGCGCGAAGATTTCCTGAATCTTTTTAATAAGATTTGAGCACACCGAAAAAATACCTTTCGTAACATAAATCGGAGTATTTCATGCCCTGAAATCAGCTATTGGTTACATCCACGCATGGTTTAGACAATTGCGTGACAAAAGTATTTCTATTCAACACATAGTTGATTTAGCTTTATGTCATCGTTTAACCCTTGTAAAATCAATGCTTATGAACAGAAAACTTTTACTCTCAACTTTACTGGTTTGTACACTAAATCTAGCGAATGCGCAGGTTGACATTGGGCCTGATTTTTATTTTGACGGCACGGATAGTCCTTCTTACTTGTCATTTTTGCACTTTGATACCAGCTCATCCAATATCTGGCAAGTAGGCCGGCCTCAAAAAAATATTTTTGACAGTGCCGCCACTTTGCCGAATGCACTCATTACCGATACTGTCAATGCCTATCCTACCAACAACATATCCAGGTTCATAAGAGGGATTAATTTCAAATCCATGAACCTGCATGGCGCAGTTGCCTTCAGGTGGAAACAAAAACTGGACCTTGATACTAACCGGGACGGTGCGATAATTGAATATTCTATTGACACAGGTAAAACCTGGCTGAATGCGTTTAACAATTCCCAGGTGTATAATTTCTATGGATTTGACAGCAAAAACATTGATACATTACTGACAGGAGAATATGCATTCAGCGGTACAGATAGCGTATGGCGCGATATCTGGTTTTGCTTACTCGGCAGCACATTACAGAAAACAGATACCTTTATGCTTCGTTTTACGTTAAAGACGGACTCCATAGACAATAACCGCGAAGGGTGGATAATAGACAATATGCTTTTGCATATTACCATGTTCCATACCGTAAACAAGGTGGACCCGGCTAATTCATTCCTGGTATACCCCACTATTACATCAGGCATAGTTAAAGTAGCCGCGGGCAATAACGAGTCACGAATAAATTCAATCGTAATTGTCGACGCCCAGGGTAAGATTGTAGAGCGCTATCACAATCAAACTGAACCTGCCGTACTGGATATTTCAGGTTTACCACAAGGACATTACTTTGTACATATGCAGGCTGACGAAAAAATTGAGGTTCACAAAGTTCTACTGGCATACTAATTTAGCATGCTGCAAAAGCTGGCAATATTATTACTGCTTGCACTCATTATAACAGGGTTCAGGAAGGGGGAACGGAATAAGCCCTATCCCCTTCCTGAACCCTATTTGT
>DASPNB010000184.1:0-3393 GCA_035626755.1 Flavipsychrobacter sp. | reverse complement strand
AACGGTAATGGCATCGCAAAAGCCGTTCCGGTAGGAACTGAACCAACATACATAAAACCTGATGGACCGGCAGGCCCTGGCTCATATGACATTTACGCTTACGATCGTACCGTGCTCGTAGCACACGGCGCAGTAACAGATAACTGGATATGGCGATATAACGCCGATGGATTTTCTGAATTTAAGGACGGCACCTGGAAAAGATACAGTAGCAGGAACTATCCACCCCTCAACTCGCTCGGCGATTTCATTGCGATCACAAAGGATAAGACTGACGGAACAATATATACCGGATCCATGCGCGATGGCCTTTTTGTTCTAAAAGCTGATGGTAGCAGTCAGTTACTTAAACAATCCAGTCCGATTGGAGAAGCCGTACTTGCCGATCCGGGCACCTGGCAGGTAAGCAGCCTTGCCTTTGATGCCAACGGTGTCCTTTGGATAACTCAATTCAAAGCCAACAACGAGTTGCTGGCAAAAACACCTGACAACACATGGTATAGATTTGACACTCCCTTCAGCATGGGCTTCCCAAATGGCGCTGCGGGCGTGATGGTAGATGACATAGGGCAAAAATGGTATTTCAGCCCCGGTGGCAGTGGCGTCATAGTATACAACGACAATGGAACGTTGGACAACAAATCTGACGATTCCTACAGGCAGCTTTTGGCGGGACAGGGTGCCGGTAATTTACCCAACAATGACGTCTATTCTTTAGCGAAAGACAAAAACAATGCTATTTGGATAGGTACACGCGCCGGCATTGGAATTATCAATTGCGCTGAACAAGTGACCACCGCACAATGCGACGCCGAAAGGCCGATTGTACAGTTTGATCAATTCGCCGGCTATCTTTTCGAAACTGAAATTGTGTACGCGATCGCCGTTGACGGCGCTAACCGTAAGTGGGTAGGCACAGCCAATGGTGTTTGGCTTCTTTCTCCAACAGGGGAGCAGATCATTTACCGCTTCACCGAAGAAAACAGCCCCCTGCCTTCTAACGTGATCAAGAAGATCACCATTGACCCTGTAACAGGAGATGTATATATAGGTACTGAAAAAGGACTGGTATGCTACCGCAGCACAGCTACTGACGGCGGAGAAACAAATGAAGAAACGCTGGTCGCATTCCCCAACCCGGTACCAACTGGATATAGCGGATCTATTGCTATAAAAGGATTAGTGGAAAATGCCGATGTAAGGATAACAGATATATCGGGCCAGCTGATATATCACACTACTGCCTTTGGCGGTCAGGCAGTTTGGAATGGCATGGATTATAAAGGCCGTCGTCCGCAGAGTGGTGTATACCTGGTATTTGCAAGCAATAGGGACGGAACAGAAACCGCTGCAGGCAAGATCGTATTCATGCAATAACATGCTCCAAACCACTCAAGGCATAGTACTTCGCTCAGTAAAGTATGGAGAAACCAGCCTGATCTGCAGCATTTTTACTGAACAATACGGAGTTCAATCTTACCTGGTAAAAGGAGTTCGATCGGCAAAAGCAAAAGGAAGCCGGGCCGGTCTATTACAACCCGCAACCCTGCTTGACCTCAGCATTTACTATCGCTCGCAAAAGAACCTGCAACACATCAGGGAATTTCATCCGGCTTATTTATACAACTCTTTACAATCCCAAATTGTCAAGAACAGCATTGCCCTCTTCTCGGTGGAACTCTTACTTAAGCTGCTCCCCGAACATGCACCCCAACCAGAACTTTTCGCTTTTACCTTCGACTATTTTCGTGCACTTGATACTACAGAGCTATCAGCAGTTGCAAATTTTCCTTTGTTTTTTATAATCCAATGCAGCCGCTTCCTCGGCTATGATATCAGCGGCAACTTTTCTCCGGACACTCCTCATCTTAATCTCCAGGACGGTGCTTTCACTCATTACCCCCCCTCAATCGCTCCCTATATAAATGATGAGGACGCAAGTGCCATCGACAGGCTTCTTAGAATTTCCGACATACAAGATCTGCCCACCGTAACCATGAATTCAGCCATGCGCTTCCGCCTGCTCGACTGGTACCTGGCCTTCCTGCATCAGCATACCCAGCACCTCGGCAATATCCGGTCCCTTCCTGTTCTTCAGGCTATCCTCCACTGACACAATAAGCACGTATCTTTAGGGCGAAATCTCCTGCATGAAAAAACTAGTGCTTTTTGTTTGTCTTTGGCCGCTTATCGCAAGTGCTCAAAAATATCCGCAGAACTATTTCCGCAACCCTTTGAATATTCCCATTCTACTCGCTGGAAATTTCGGCGAATGTCGCGGAGGTCATTTCCACAGCGGGCTGGATATAAAAACAGGCGGCAAGGAGAATCTACCTGTATATGCCGCTGCAGAAGGATATATATCGCGCATCAAGATGGAAAAGGGTGGCTTCGGACATGCCTTATATCTCACCCATCCCAATGGCTTTACAACGCTTTACGCTCACCTCAATAAGTTCTCCCCTAAAATTCAGAAATACCTGAGAGAGCAGCAATACAAAGCAGAGAAATGGGATCTGGATGTCTCGCTAGAGCCTTCTCTATTCCCCGTAAATAAAGGCGATCAAATAGCCTTCTCGGGCAATACCGGATCTTCCTCTGCCCCCCACCTTCATTTCGAGATACGTGACGCGAAAACAGAACACCCTTTGAACCCCCAACTATTTGGTTTTGATATAAAAGATAATAAAGCGCCCGTACCACTTGAAATAGCCCTGTACGATCTGCGTAAAAGCATTTACGAACAAAGCCCAAAGCTGGTTACACTCAAAAAAACAAATGCTGGTTACGAACCGGCAGAGGGAAATCTGGTGATCGGCAATAGTACTACCACCGGCATCGGCGTGCATGTAAACGACTACATGGATGGCAGTGAAAATACGCTCAACTTCTATACTGCGAAACTATATGTAAATGACGCTCTCATAACAAGTGTCACCTTAGATGATATCGGCTACGACGTCACCCGTTACCTCCATGCCTATGCCGACTATAAAACCAAAGAGCAAAAAGACAAATGGATCCAATGCTTATTTCAACTGCCCGGCAACAAGCTGGATCATATATATGAGCATGCCTCTCCCGGCGACGGCAAAATATCCATGGACATTTCCGAAGAAGCTCCTGTAAGAATTGAATTAACAGACAACAATGGCAACACTTCTGAGATATCCTTCACCTTAAAAGTAGACCAGGTAGCAGGTGATGGCGCTCCCATGTGCGATGCTAACTTTAAACACAGCCAGGCAAACCGGTATGATGACCTGAATGTTACCTTTAACCTACCCCAAACAGCCCTGTATGACGATGTTTGTTTCCTATTCACTAAAAAGGAGGTCTCAAAATCCTACTCTTCGGCTTATGGCATTCACAAATCTTACGTACCGGTTCACA
>DASPNB010000183.1:0-2236 GCA_035626755.1 Flavipsychrobacter sp. | reverse complement strand
ACCTCCAACGGCGGCAAAAGCAGGCAGCATCGCCTTCTTCGCGGTGTTCAGCTCCCCGGTCATCAGCTCCCTCTTTATTTCCATACCCACCATCAGGAAGAAGACAGCCATCAGGCCATCATTAATAAAGTGCAGCACAGTATGAGGAAGATGCAGGCCGCCACCCGTGGCCAGGATTTCTTTCGCCCAGAAACTATTGTAAACTCCTGAATAGCTACTGTTGCTCAGTATCAATGAAACTATAGTGCAGCAGATAAGTGCAATGCCCACAGCACGACTATCCTGAATAAACTCACGAACAGGAGAAAACAAATACCGCTCAACCAATGATCTTTTCGCCATGCCATAAAAATATATTATTCGGCCCGTGTGCAGAAATAACAGGCTCTTCATCTTGCTTCGTATCTTTATAAATCACTATTCACCCCCAGATAGAAAACCGCGTACGGAATGCTGAATAGAAGAGCTTTTATAAGGAAAGCAAGTATAGGGGCAGGGCTGGCACTGGCGGGCGGCTTCCCGCTGGAAGCCCTGGCAGCAGAGCCTGCCCGAAAACTGACCATCCTCCATACCAATGATACCCATAGCCGGCTGGAACCATTCCCGATGAACGGGGTAAATATTCCGGACAAGGCGGAGTAGCCGCCCGGGAGACCCTTATTAATAGGATAAGGGAGGAACAAGAGCACGTCCTGCTTTTCGATGCCGGGGACATATTCCAGGGAACCCCCTATTTCAACGGTGGAAGGGCAAACCAGAGATAAAAGCCCTTTCCCTAATGGGTTATGATGCCGTGACCATGGGTAACCACGACTTTGACGCCGGGGTGGATGGGTTTGCCCTGCAGTTACAATATGCTAAGTTCCCGGTGGTCGTCTCAAATTACGACTTTACAGATACTCCCCTTGAAGGGAAAACCCTCGCCTATACCACGATCAAAAAAGGGGGTGTTAAAGTTGGGATATTCGGCCTGGGAATTGAACTGAGCGGACTGGTCTCCGACAACTACTTTGGCAACACCAAATACCTCGATCCCCTACCCGTTGCCAAACGCATTTCTGAGCAACTAAAAAAGCAGGAAAATTGCGAGCTCGTTGTCTGCCTTTCGCACTTAGGGTATGAATACGACAGCAATAAAATAAGTGATAAAATGCTGGCTGCGGAAACTGAGTATATAGACCTTATAATTGGTGGGCATACTCACACCTTCCTGGATGCGCCAACTACTGTTCGTAATAAAGCAGGCAGGGAAGTACTCATCAACCAGGCGGGCTGGGCGGGTCTTCGCTTAGGATGCATTACTTACAGCTTTGAGCGCGGCAAGCCAGCCCGCGCGGTGCAAGGCAATTCCATTGATGTTAAGTATTAACAACAAGCCTCCCAATAACATCAGAATAACATACAAAAATGTCCTAAATTGATAAGCAACTATTAGTTTTGTCGTTACCGGCAGCAGCCATGTGCAAGTGAAGCAGATCACCTTTTGATCACCCATCTGAAACGCTCGGCCGGCGAGTGCAAACTGAGCAGGATTTTGTGGCAAAAAAGGGACGACAAAAGTCATAAAACATGAACCGCCAATCTGTAATCGCAAGTAAACAAACAAGGGCCTTGTGATTTTTTTTTTCAACAAAATGTTGGCAATTTCGTCTTCCCGCTAAAGAGAGGTTTTTAGTGGCGTATCAATAGTAGTGCAGCAAGGATCTAGGGCACGCAGGCAATAGTAAAAAAGAACAAATAAGCAAAGGATTTTTTTACCCGAAACGAAAAAAAAAAAATTTCGTAGAAAAATTGTCGGCAGAACTATTGTAATACTGAAAATGGTATTAACTTGAAGATTGAGCACAATCAAAGCATGGACCAAAACATAAACAATACTAACATAACCACAACTGACACAGAAGCCGTTTGGAACAAGTGTTTGGGGATTATAAAGGATAATGTGAACTGGAGAACATTCCAGACCTGGTTCGAACCGATTAAAGCAGTTGCACTCACCGGAAATATTCTTACACTACAGGTTCCCTCGCAATTCTTCTACGAATGGCTGGAAGAACATTATGTAGAGCTTCTCGGAAAAACTATTAAGCGTGTATTAGGAAAAGACGGACGACTGGAGTACCGCATACTGATGGAGAGCAATTCATCGCAGCGTAATCCTGCTTCTATTAATATACCCGGCAGCGCACATCCTAAACCATCAAAAGATAATAACTATGTAGACATGCCACTGAAG
>DASPNB010000182.1:0-2119 GCA_035626755.1 Flavipsychrobacter sp. | reverse complement strand
AACAAATAAAGGAAGAGTTCACCGGGGAGAAACAGGAAGAATTTAAGTCTATATCTATTGCAGGCCGCGTAATGGGTGTGCGTGATATGGGTAAGGCCAACTTCGCCGTGCTGCAGGATAGCACGGGCCGTATACAGCTGTACATAAAGCGCGATGATATTTGCCCCGGTGAAGATAAGACTCTGTATAACACAGTTTGGAAGAAGCTTTTGGATATTGGTGATATCATTGGCGTAAAGGGTTTTGCTTTCGTTACCAAGACCGGCGAGACATCTATACATGTTCAGGAGTTCAGCATATTGACCAAGTCGTTGCGCCCCTTGCCGGTGGTGAAGGAGAAAGATGGAGAAACATTTGATGCCGTAACCGACCTGGAATTTAAATACCGTCAACGCTATGCAGACCTGATAGTGAACCCCGGAGTGCGCGATACCTTCATCAAGATCACTAAAATGAAGAATGCGATACGCAACTTCCTGAACGAACGCGGAGCACTGGAAGTAGATACACCTGTATTGCAGAGCATACCCGGCGGCGCTATAGCACGCCCTTTCGCTACGCACCATAATGCACTGGATATACCCCTGTACCTGCGTATCGCCAATGAGCTTTACCTGAAGCGGCTGATAGTAGGCGGCTTTGACTGGGTATACGAGTTCAGCCGCAACTTCCGTAATGAAGGTATGGACCGCACGCATAATCCTGAGTTTACCATCCTTGAATTCTATACAGCCTACAAGGACTATATATGGATGATGGAAACGACGGAAGAAATGCTGGAGAAAACGACCATAGCCACCAACGGGACCAGCAAGACCGTAGTAGACGGGGTAGAAATAGACTTTAAAGCACCATACAGGCGCGTGAGCATTTATGATGCTATTAAAGAACACACCGGTATCGACATCAGCAATATGGATGAAGCCGAACTGCTGGATGTGTGTAAGCAGCTGAGGATAGAAACCGACACCACAATGGGTAAGGGTAAGCTGATAGATGAGATCTTCGGCAGTAAGTGTGAAAAATACTATGTGCAGCCGACCTTCATTATAGACTATCCTATAGAAATGAGTCCGCTGACGAAGAAGCATAGAGAAAAGCCGGGATTAGTAGAGCGTTTTGAGCTGATCATCAATGGCAAGGAAATAGCTAACGCTTACAGCGAGCTGAACGATCCTATAGACCAGCGCGAGCGTTTTGAAGACCAGGTGAAACTGATGGAACGCGGTGACGAAGAGGCTATGTATATAGATTACGACTTCCTACGTGCGCTGGAATACGGCATGCCTCCAACAGCGGGTATCGGCTTTGGTATAGAGCGCCTGGCCATGCTGCTTACAGGGAATGTATCCATACAGGATGTACTGCTCTTTCCGCAAATGCGACCTGAAAAAACAAATGATTAGTAAATAAGCCCCTCCTTCGCGAGGGGCTTTATTTTTCCCTTACGATATTCTTTGTATTTTTCCGCTACTGCATGAAAGGTCCATTGGTCAATATCATTTTGTTGCTTTCCTTTGGAGCTATCTTACATGTCTACGACCTCAAAGACAAACGGAACGCCGACCACGTCGACTATATGGAGCGCAGCCTTTCGGGGCTGAAACAGCTACTCCCTGCAAACGCCCGCCTGCACTACCAGGGCACCCTCTCAGATACGGTTAACTTCTGGGAGGTACAACTAATGGTTCGCTACCTGCTTATTCCCGCCGCTACGGCAATAGATATGGACTCCGACACGACCATCTACGTGACACGTCGCAGTGATACAACAGCTATTCCTCCAACGGGACAAGTGATCTGGCACAATGAGGACTCCGTTTATAGCTATAAACTCATTGAAAAAGAAAAACGATGAACAAGAACAGCCTGCATATATTCTGCCTGGGCCTGTTCATCAGCCTCATCAGCATACTTTATTTCTATTCACTGGCTTTCAGCATACCATTTATCGCGATAGCGATACTGGCTCCCATTGCCGGCTTCTTCCTGTTCAGGCACGTATTGAAGAATACGATGCAGGATGAGACACGCGAACCCGACAGAAGGCCACTCTACATCCTGGCCGGCGGGATAGTAGTAATTACAGCAATATCAGCGATACTCCTGCGAAAGCACG
>DASPNB010000181.1:0-5473 GCA_035626755.1 Flavipsychrobacter sp. | reverse complement strand
TGGCAGGTTATATACAGTTTTACCTGCACTAAATCGCCTATTTTGTTTCAAAATGGCTTTCCCGCCTATATCAGCAAGAATAATGTTGCAACTGAAATCTATAGCCGCAGTCACTTCTATGCTAAGTTGTTTCTGTATAGGATTAGGATAAACACGAATGCCGTCAATATTTTTGATTTGGCTTTCAACAGTTGTCGCAAAAATATAAAGTGTATCATCCTGCGATCCGTTGTTACCATCATCTATTATTATACCCACCTCAGTGCCCGAAGTGCCATTAAAGTAAGGAACTATTGTGTGTGAGCTATTACCATTCATCACGACTCCGTCAAAGTGGAACGTAAGTATACTATCCGTACCTGTCACTTCCATCCATATGTCATAGGTGTCGGCCGTGCTTCCAAAACGAGTGATCTTGTAAATGAATTGCTCGGGATTCTCGGTTAATATAGAGTCATTCTGGTTCATGGTAATATTCTGTACCAGTGTATTCACCCCTTGAGTAAAATCACCATTCGTTTCTATTAGATAGCCATTCAACGTTTTTGTCACATTGTCATGAGTACCATAGGTGATCAGGTGATTATGCCAGGTGCCATAGTCTGTTTCGCTCAGTTGGGCAGCTCTGTTGAGGCCCATAGAACGATAAGTGCTGTTCATATTCCATTCCATCCTGCCGTCTATGTAATTGTTACATGCAACATTAATGGTACCTGAGGTATCCAGCCTGTAGGAGCCAGGTTTGGAACCAACAATATCTTTCCTTTCCACTTCCATCAGGTAAGGGATGGTATTCACATGTCCGCCGGAGCTGTAATTTGCTGCCGTACTGCCACTGCCTTCTATATTATAGTAAAACTCTGGCTTCAGTATCACATTCACATAAGGATCTTCCAGCGAGCTGCTTGTGCTTTTCAGGTATGAATGCTGAACCTCCAGCATCTCTTTCAGCCCGGCTTCGTTAAAGAGTATTCTGACAAGATCTGAATATGTCGGACTACTAACCCCTGTAGTAGCTCCATTAAAGAATGAACTGTTAATCTCGTACAACTGCGTTGAGTCTGTAGGATAGTTCGAATCATAAACATATAATGTGTCCAATTTATAGACAGAATTGTAGTAGAATGGAAATTTTTTAGGAGTTCTTATCTTATACGGCAATATTGAGTGATAGCCAGGAGGGGTACTGTTACGGTATATATAGATAGCACGTGGGTTGCGACGACTATCCATAGTATCCAGGTAAGTATTTTTCAACCTGTAAAGACCGGACCATGGCTTAATATTATACTGTGCGGAAACAGCAAACGGCCATAACTTCATATTGTCGAATTGCTTGAGATACATGCGAGCGATTGCCCTGATGGCTGTTTGGTCAGAATTGGCATAGGTTGAAAGATCCACTCCTTGCTGCAGGCCAAACCAGCTGTCAAGTTCGGCTTCGTGTCCTGTAGCTTTAAAGAGACTTGTGAAGGCGAAACCGTAGCAAATACCTGGAAAATTCTGTTTGAAATAAGATAAATTGTTTGCCCACCTGCTAAAAGAAAGAGATTTAAATGTATTGTATTGCGTCATGGTGCCGGAGTTCTCAATGTCCAGCGAATCAACTTCCTGGGCAAAAGACTTCCAGTCCACACAATAATTGTCGAAGTTGGAAGGCAAACCTGGATTCTGTTGTATTATTAATGGCGTGGTTAACGGGTTGGTTCCCTTAAAAGGGTCGTTAGTGCCGTAGTTGAAAGATCCCCAATAATTACTGGTCCATACGCCGATTGTTGAATTAGTGCTGTTTTGCATAGACCAGGTATCTTTCTGCCAATCGAAATCCGGGAAGCGATATTCATTTACTAGTGGCCGGTATATAAAACCCACCCAAACATTGTTGTCCGGGTGCAGGTATGATCCCACCATTTCAAGCTTGTCGTTTATTCCGTTCACTACCGACTGTATAGTTGGAGTATTTGTCTCAAAAACCGGTGTCATTGGATGAAGAACTGTTATATTATTGTTGACAGTTTGAGCCCAGAAGCCAATCCAAAAGCCACCTACATTATATTCTCCGGCAATAGCATTATTGTTGTTTACATCCCATACCTTCATTTTGTTGGTACCGCCTGTAATGGGTGTAAATGTATTAGTGTTATTGTCGAAAAAGAGAGGCTCATAGTTGCTTCCATCAATGTAAAATGCGGTCATGTTGCCGCTGTTATTTATCCCGCCTCCATAAGTAGGCTGCCATGCTCCGTCGTTGTGCCGCCTGGCATCGTAATTAACATTTACACTATCCCTGTTATACCACAACCAGCGTTCCGATAGATTCGGATACCATCCTGCAACGTCATTGTTATCATTGATATCGATCACATTCACGTTGTTGTAACCTACACCTGATATTTGTGCAAGATTAGTGAACGTTTCTGTAAGCGTATCGTAATAGGCCTTCCAGGCAGTACCGTTGCCTCCATTTACTACCTGGGCCACGCATACATTGTTGTCATTTATGCTCTCTACCTTAATATTATCTACACCCGACCCGGGAAAGCGCTTAATAACGCCGTTGGGGTTGATAACAAATCCTGTCAATATACCTGCGGAATCATAATAGCCGCTAATAAATCCTCGGTTGTTTATCCCGGTCAGATAAGTATTAAACTGGTTCACCAGATTGGAACTGAGATTCACCTCTTCAAGCACCTGTGCCTGTACTTGTCCCAGGGCCAGAAATAATGCGATTAAGGAAAAAAGTATGCGTTTACTCATAGCTCAAAATTTTAAAATGGGAATTCCCGACAAAAGTGGTCTAAAACCGGCTAAATACATATACCTAATTTGTAGTAGACAGCCTCAATAGAAAAGGCGACCTTTCGCGGTCGCCTAATATCATAAGTCATTAAAAACAAATCAGTAATCTATAGTTGCCTGTATGCCCCTGTCTATAAGACCTTCAGCCATCGGTCTCAGGATATCAAAACTACCTTTCTTCACACTGCATTTACCCTTGTGGTGGATAATCAGGGAGCATTGCTCAGCCTGTTCAGAGGTATGGCTGCATATAGCTACCAGCGACTCAATGACCCAGTCAAAAGTGTTTACATCGTCGTTCCACACTATCAGGTTGTGCATCTCCTCGGTGAGCACATCCAGGTCACTGTCTTCTTGTGTTTGCCATTGAATACTATTGCTATAGTTCCAACTGCTGCTCATATATCAAAAATTTACGCAAAGATAAGGCGTTCTGCTCATTTTTCCAGCCAATTTCTTAGTCATTAACATGATATGTTGTTGTTTTGCAGCGAGAATATGAGTCAGAAGAAATCAATGGAAGAACTGGAGCGCCTTGCTCCGGGCGAAGCTAAAAAGGCTGAAAAGCACCCCATTATTATCATATTGGATGATGTGCGTAGCATGCACAACGTTGGTTCCGCCTTCCGTACCGCAGACGCTTTTGCCGCAGAAGCTATCTACCTCTGCGGTTACACTCCTGTTCCACCCCACCGTGATATACACAAGACTGCCCTGGGGGCAACAGAAACCGTCAGTTGGAAACATTTTCCGGGAGTCATGGAGGCAGTAAATGCTGCCAGGGAGCGGGGATACAAAATATACGCTGTAGAACAGGCCCACAACAGCATCAGCCTTGCAAAAATTGACTGGAACAACGAACCCATAGCCCTGATTTTTGGTAATGAAGTCAGCGGTGTAAACGAGCAGGTGATAAAAACCTCCGATGCCTGTATAGAAATACCTCAATGGGGTGCCAAGCACTCTTTAAATATATCTGTAAGCCTCGGTGTGGTGCTTTGGGAGTTGGTAAGGGAATGATTCTTTAGTTCATTTCAAAAACTGATCTCTATGCGTTGGAATGGCAGAAGAAGCGGCAATGTAGAAGACGCCCGCGGTGGTGGCGCGGGGAAAGTCGTCGGCGGCGGTATCGGTGCCCTTGTCATCGGTGTTATTATTTATTTGCTTGGTGGCGACCCATCTGCGGTAATGACACAAATGTCCTCAGGCGGCGAAAAAACAGAGGAACAGAAACGCGTAGAGGACGTACTGGTAGACCGTACAAAGCAGATACTGGCTTACACAGAAGATGTTTGGGATAGCCTTTTCCAGGCTCACGGACAAACCTATCAGAAGCCTGTTTTGCAGGTTTTCGACTTCAATACTGAATCAGGTTGTGGATCAGCTGGTTCCAGCACGGGTCCGTTTTACTGCCCCCTTGATCAAAAAGCCTATATGGATTTATCTTTCTTCCGTGAAATGGAAGAACGCTTTGGGGTTGGTGGTGATTTTCCGATGGCCTATGTAATTGCTCACGAAATAGGTCACCATGTTCAGAATCTGCTCGGCATTTCCGATAAGGCGCAACGCTATATGCAGAGCGCCGGCAAAGCAGAAGCAAATCGCATGTCCGTGAAGTTAGAATTACAAGCCGATTTCTTCGCCGGCGTTTGGGCCCATCATGCACACAGAATGTATAACATACTGGAAGAAGGCGATATAGAAGAAGGTCTTAACGCTGCAAGTGCTGTAGGTGATGATCGCCTGCAACAGCAAAGCCAGGGGCGTGTAGTGCCCGATGCATTTACTCACGGCTCTTCAGAGCAACGCATGTATTGGTTCAAAAAGGGTTTTCAAACGGGCGATATGGACCAGGGAGATACTTTTAATAGTCCCGACCTGTAAATTAAAAAGCCCCTTTAGGGGTTTGGGTACTTCTCATAAAGTCTGTCACCAGGTAAGCCACCAATTTTGCAGTATAAATGTCTTCCTTACCCTGCTTCAGTTTTGTAGCGCCCTCAGTTATGTGCAGGTATGCGACATCAGCTTTCTGTGCACAAAAACTTACATACCTGCGTGCCTGCAATGTACTGATGCCGGTAGGAGTGGCAGCACTTGCCAGGACATGCTCAATGCTATCCATATCCAGCTCGATGCCGGTAATCTTCCCCGAGGTGTGTGTTAATGCATTATTAATTGCCGCATCAAAATCCAGCCTGCTATCAATAAATATGTCTTCGTAAAAACTATACGCAATGTCTTTATCGGCATTAAGTTCATTCAGCACTTCCTGCGAATTATAATTTTTATGCAGGGCAATGATAGCGTATTTCTCTAAAAAATCTTTCTTCTTAGCGTAGCGGAAACCATTGCCACTATGTCTTCCTTCCATTATGCGATAATCGCTGTGTGCATCCAGGTTAATACAATTGACCTTGTATCCTTTAGCAAGAGAAGCGCCGTGAAGCAAAGGATAGGAATTATTATGCCCTCCGCCTATTACTATAGGTGTCTTGCCGGCAGCGATTATAGTTTGTATTACAGGAAATACTTTTTCATCAATGTAAGCGACCAACTCGCGCAATGCCTGAACGTCTGCCTGCTCTGCCCTCGCCATCAGGTCACGGAAATTAAAATCCCCCAACACCAGCAGATCATCACCTTTCAGTTCATCTGTATGCTGCACATTTAG
>DASPNB010000180.1:0-3462 GCA_035626755.1 Flavipsychrobacter sp. | reverse complement strand
ATTGTATTGATGCCCAGCGCCACCATTAAGAACAGGCCCGGCAGTGCTACAACTGCATAACGCATTTGCAATACCGGCCCAACCATCACAGACCTTATATAAAGCACCAGGAATGGGATAGTTATCGATAAAAGGATGAACAGAAAGCCCAGGTAGTCCATGTTTTGTCTCAAACAAGGAAAAAACAACTTCTTCCTGTACAGATAGTATAGATAGGACATAGGGGCAAATACCAGGAAAGGTATCAGGTATCGCTCCCCACCGAAGTAAGCATAATAATAGATCAGCAGATAGTTCCACGGCTCATCCTTCAACCAGAAGGGCTTTAAGCCTGTTTGCGCCAACAAATATTTATACCAGGGAAGGTAGAGCAGCAGAACAGTGACCCCTGCGGCAAGAAAAGTCAAAAAGAACCGCTTCTTGTCGTTTTTTTGCTGCAGCCACACGACGATAGCGATACCCGCCTGGGACAAAAGCGCCAGGAAACCGAAGTAAGACGTATATAGCAGGAGAGTAGTAAATAAAACATACACAAAGAGATCCGTTCTCCTGAGCGTTCTTACCGATCTTATAAAGAACAAGCAGGATAGAATAGTGAGCAACCAGACCATGGTATATGGCCTGGCATCATGCGAGTAGCGGATACTGTACTGGTTGATGCAAATTATTGCCGCAGCTACAAGTCCCGGCCTCTTACCCCCGAACTCCCTGCCCAGCAGGTACATACCGTATACGCTCAGTACGCCGCATAAAGCAGCCAGAGCCCTGGCCGTCCATTCAGTGTAGCCAAATGCCACGAAGGACAGTCTCTGGAGTATGAAATACAAAGGCGGGTGCTGGTCGGTCTGGCTATAATAAAACAGTTGTTTCCAGGAAACCTGTGGGCTCGCCTCATTTACCGTGTAGAGCTCATCATACCAAAGACTCTGGTAATCCAACCGGTAAAACCGAAGCAGGACAGCCACTACCATAATCAGCAGTAGCGCAAGTTCATAGCCGTATTTCCTGGCCAATCCCATTGGTGATTGCATCCCGCACAATATACTGCTGCAAACGCATCACTGGAAGAAAAATCGTAACTTTCACTTCAATCGAATTATATGAAAAAGCTATTCTTCTTAATTGCCGCCACCTGCATACTTAGCTCCTGCAAAGACACCTGGCCTGAAGAATATAAGCAACAATACCACAAAACCTGCATGGACGGCGCTCTATCATGGGCAAAGTCTGACGCTGATGCAACAACTTATTGCGATTGTGTACTGGAGAAAACGGTTGCTAAATATCCAAATGTAGAAGAGTTAATGGAACACATGCATGAAGTGCAATTGGACACCAACATTCAGGATTGCAAGCTACTCCTGCAATAATTACTTACTATCTTTTTTCGCAGCCTGCACTTTATATGATATACCCAGTTGGAAGGAAATATTGCCTGATTCATTAGGTATTAAATCCGAGGAGGTATGGTTAATGGAGTAACCAAGGGCTATTAGAGGCCTGAGCCTCTCGGTAAGCGGATATTGGAACTGTAGTTGCGCAGACGCTCCCAGCAAAAATTTCCTGATACGTTCGCCTGAATTGTCGTAGTTGTTCTTCCATGAAACTGTTGCTGAATTGAAATACCTGTAACCGCTCTCTCCTCCGCTTACAAAAAAACTAACGACAGGATTCAACAAAAGATGGAAATACCTGTTTTTATCAATATTTACATCCAGTACCGGATGGATGGACAGGTAGGCGCTTTTATGGTCAATTTTGAGTTCAGTTGTTCCTCTAAACGGGCTGTAATAATTTTCATCGTTCAGGCGGGCATAACGGTTGATGTGATTGGTTTTAAAAGAGAGTCCCAAACCCAGGTTGATTGGCCGGTTCCTGTCTGTTACGAAATAGGTACCTATCGCCAACCCCGTTGAGGGCGTTATATAATCATAATTGTGTTTGGAATTGGGATAAGGCTGTTGACCGAAACCCGTTACTTTTTGGACACCGCCCTGAACATTAATACTCCATTGAGCATTTGCCACTGGTGCCAACAGAAGAAAGGGGAATGCGAAAGCTAAGGTTTTCATAAAATAAATTTATGAAATTATTGTCTACTTGCTCGCTTTTCTCCTGAGCCATATACTGGCCCTGTACCTGTCTTCGTGATAGTCATTATACAAGGCATCCAGTTTGGCCAGGCATTTATCAGCTCCCCATTCGTCGCACCATTGCAGCAGGCCTTTAGGATAGTTCACTCCTTTGGTCATGGCCAGGTCCAAATCCCGGGCCGAAGCAACATTCAGGTGCAGCGCCTCCGCTGCTTCGTTGATGAGCATCGCCAGTATACGTTCCTTTATCTCGTGCCCGGGTTTCTCGTCCTTAGTTGGCCCAGGTTGTGCGGCACCTTCTGAATAATTATAAAACCCCCTGCCCGACTTGCGTCCTAACCAGCCTGCCTCTAGTAATCTTTTTTGAGAGAAAGAAGGCTTGTATCGCGGGTCATAAAAAAATGATTGGAAAACTGTTTCGGTTACTACATAATTCACATCATGCCCTATATAGTCCATCAGCGTAAACGGCCCCATGCGAAAGCCGCCCAATTCAGTCATCGCCCAGTCTATGGTTGCCATATCAGCTATACCTTCTTCATATATCCTTATCGCCTCGCTATAGAAAGGTCGCGCTACCCTGTTCACTATAAAGCCCGGCGTATCTTTGGCTATCACCGGCACTTTACCCCAGCTTTCCATTAGTGCTTTTGTAGCGGGTATAAGCGCTTCATCTGTTTGCACCGCGGGTATTATCTCTACCAGTGCCATGAGCGGAGCCGGATTGAAAAAGTGCAGTCCCATTACTCGCGAGGCGCTGTTACAGGCCGCAGCAATTGATGTTATCGATAGCGAAGAAGTATTACTCGCCAGCACACATTCTTCACCCACTATTTTTTCAACTTCTGCAAACACGCTCTTCTTTATTTCCAGCCGTTCTACAATAGCTTCTATTATAAGTCCGCAGGCTGCGAAGGCGCTCACGCTCTCCGCAAAAGTGAAGCGCTGCATCACCTCTTCGGCATTTGCCAGCTTTCCTTTCTCCCGTAGTTTTGCAAGAGTAGCCCCGAGTCCTGCCTTTGCTTTGTCAAGAGCAGCAGCATTGGCGTCGTATACCACAACCTTATGGCCTGCAACAGCAGCTACCTGCGCAATGCCCGCACCCATAGCGCCGGAACCAATAATGCCTACTATTGTATCGCTGTTCATTATTTCTTTTTCAGGTTCAGTATGCTCCAGTCAGCTTTTTCTGCTACTATAGTGTTCTTCAGCAGACCCAGCCCTTCTATTTCCATTTCTACCAGGTCGCCATTCTGTAGCCATTGCTCAGCATAGTTGGGATCGTTCAGCTTGCCTGTACCATTCAGTTCCAGGAAGCAACCGGTACCCACAGTACCACTTCCTATCACCTCGCCGGGTATTAAGTCCA
>DASPNB010000179.1:0-2132 GCA_035626755.1 Flavipsychrobacter sp. | reverse complement strand
AGGCCGGGGACGGGCTACTGCAAACTTGATGCCGTATGTGAGACTGGTAGTGAGCGCAAGGCTTGCCAGGGTATGCCAGCCGTTCTTTTTTGAAATGCTGTCGTGCATGATATAGCCAACAGCCAGTTGCGCAACCGGCACCCCCACTGCAACTCCATAACTACTGTATGAGGCTGCATTGAGGACTGCACCATCGGCACTATTAGTTTGTATGGTACGTAACCACCTGATATCAGTACCCTGACCGGCAGTCTGCAGGCTCAGTAACAACAATAAAATGATCAGGTAGGAACCTTTTGAGTTTGGTAAATTTTTCTCCATTCGATATACCCGAAAATAGCTACAATAAATAAGAATACAGTAAGACAGGCTGTTAATAACAGACCTTTGTAAATGAAAAGGGGAATAGCAAAGAGGTTGGATAGATTGAGCAAAAGCCAATTCTCTATCTTCCTGCGGGCTAATAACCACATACCTGCCCAGGCAGTAGCGGAAACCCAGGCATCCCAGGCAGGCACGTTAGAGTCGGTGTACCCATCGAGAACTAAATACATGAGCAGCCAGCCTGGTAACACAATTGCAGTGGCGATGAGATATTCTTTCCTGTTTGTGTGTGTGATAGGTAAAGGTGACTCATTTCCCCTGCGTAGCCAATGAATCCAACCATATATGCTCATAGCGAGATAGTAAAGATTGAGCAAAGACTCAGCATAGAGTTTTATATCCACCATCAGGTAAATGTAGAGGGCGGTGCTGATGATGCCTGCAGGGTAGAGCCATATATTGTTCGCCCTTGCCAGTAAGACTTGTGCTACGGCAGCTATAACCGCTATCCATTCCAGGGCGGAAGTGCCGGCAGCCTGCTGCTGCAGGGTGGAGAGCCAATCGTTAACATTCATAAAGTGGTAAAGATAAATGGTATAGTGAAGATGATGCCGTAATTTTAGGTAAGCGAAACAAAACGGAACTTATGAAACAACTATCCTTATTAATTGCACTTTGTTGTGTCGGCCTGCTATCAGCAGCACAGACATTTGACATTCGCAATGTAAAAACTAATTTATTTATCCCCTGGGAAATTATCTACGGACCGGACGGAAATATATGGTTTACCCAGAAGAACGGTTTTGTATGTCGTACGAACCCGGCTTCAGGTGCAACTGACACCTTGTACCATGAGGTGAACAATGTAGTACAAAGTGAAGGTGGTATGCTGGGTATGGCTCTGCATCCACAGTTCCCTTCAACACCATATGTATATGTTGCTTATCAATACACGCAGGGAGGCTATAAAGAACGCATAGTGCGATATACCTATTTCCCGGTGGGCGATACACTGGGTAGCCCGCTGAGTTTGCTGGATAATATTACCGGCAACAACTATCATAATGGCTGCAGACTACTGGCCCTGAACGATAAGCTTTTTATAAGCACCGGGGATGCAGGAAATACCGCATTGTCGCAGGATGTGAATTCACTGAGCGGAAAAATACTGCGCATTAATCTTGACGGCACTATGCCTAATGACAACCCCTTCCCGGGTAACCCTACCTGGAGCTGGGGCGACAGAAATAGCCAGGGCATGGTATACGCCAATGGCAAGCTATATACCTCGATGCACGGTGACAACTCTGATGATGAAATAAACATTATAGAGCCGGGAAGAAACTATGGCTGGCCTACAGTGGAAGGATACTGTGATCTTTCTGGCGAGATGAGCTTTTGCTCTGATTCTAATGTGGTGGAACCAATCTATGCATGGACGCCTACAATAGCAGTATGCGGAATGGATTACTACAACCATCCCATGTTCCCCCAGTGGCAGAATTCTCTTATTGTCACCACTCTGAAGGATACCAGCCTCCACATACTAAAGCTGAACAATACCCATGATTCCGTGATAGCCGAAATACACATCGACACCCTGCATATAGGCCGGATAAGGGATATATGTATCTCGCCTGAGGGAAGTATATTTCTTTCAACAAGCGTGTCGCCTATGGGCGGTACAGGAGTAAAAGTGGACAGGATAGTGGAGCTGGTGGATTCTACCTATTACCTGAAGACAGCTACACTGGAGCAAGCAGATGCCCTGGATATTTATCCTAACCCAACGAAAGACGAGATAAGTG
>DASPNB010000178.1:0-4628 GCA_035626755.1 Flavipsychrobacter sp. | reverse complement strand
CTCAAAGCTATTGAGCTCGCCGTCATTCATGGCCGTCATCTCAGCCCTGATACCATATACCGGCTGCGAGAAAGTGAAGGTATAAGTACCTACGCCGGAGCCGCCTATCCAGTAAGGATTCACACCGCACCAGGGGGTGCTCATGCCGTTTACCGAGGTCACAGTTACCGTAACACCGTTGATAACCGCGCTGCCCGACAAGTGGCTGACGTTAAAATACTGGCCAAATGATGCCGTAAAGGATAGTAACGAGCAAATTGAAAAAAGTAGAAGCTTCTTCATACCTATTTAGACGGTTTTATTAAAGCTGAGGTTTGTTTTATGCTTTAAAAATACTGAAATATTTTAAAAAAAAGAATGGAACTTTCTGGCCTAAAGACTGCACAAAAACTCCGTGGTATCCACCCCATCTGCATAGTCTGAAATTGAGGGCTTCTGAGCAGACCCAAAGGGTACATCCTCTTTGCTCACAATGCACTGTATATCGGTGCTTTGCAGCAGATCTTCCCTCAGTTTGCTGCGGTCGCTGTAGTATTGGTAATGCAGCACACTCACCGCCGAAAAAGGCAGCGCATCTTCTACCAGTATCACCGAATCGTTACTCAGGTAGGGCACCCTGTTCAGCAGGTACAGCGCCAGGTGGTAGTCAAGGTTGTTTTTGTATTTATTATGGTCTGCATAGTGCGCGTATTTTTCGAACACTTCGAACATCCTGTTGAAGCTATAACCCTCCGGAACATGGATCTGTGTCACATTCCGGCATCCCAACCCAAAGTACAGGAACACATCATCGGCCAGTAGTCCCAGTTCTTCATCTGTCTCATCTCCCGTTAGTATCGCAACAGACGTTCTGTTCTTACGAATGATATGGGGGAATTTGCCAAAGTACTGTTCAAAATACCTGGCCGTATTATTAGAGCCTGTGGTTATATAAGCATCGCAGCCCTTTAGTATATCGCTCACCTGCACGTGCTTGTTCACTTCAGGTTCCCATTCCTTCAGTTTGGTGATCAGGTGCTTCAGTAATACTTCGTCTTTGCTTGATAGTTTCATCAGCACATCATGGCCGGAGATGAACCCGCACATAAAGTCATGAAAACCCACCAGCGGTATATTGCCTGCCGTTACAATTCCAACCACCTTTGCTTGGGTTGGCAGCTTGTATTGGGCTATCCATTGTTCCAATACTTCGCGTTTCAGAAATTGCGCTCCTATACTCTTAATAGCCAGCGCTATATGCTCTGGAGTAAACCAGGCATTCGCCGCCTTGGCCTTTGCCTTTGCTTCCTGCCATTGCTCATCGTCCGACAGCATATATTCACCCAGCCTGCAAAGGAGCTCAATTCTCGCATGTAAAGAAAGCATTATTAGTACTTAATTTGTGTTTGCGAAATTGTAACTTTGTCAGCACATAAACTAAAAAAACAACAGAAGAACATATGGCAATCAAGATAACTGACGAATGTATCAATTGCGGCGCCTGCGAGCCGGAATGTCCGAATAATGCGATATATGAGGGCGGGGTAGAATGGGCAATAGCAGATGGTACTGCGGTAAAGGGTTCTTTTACTTTAATGGATGGCACCACAACTGACGCAGGCGAGCGCCATGCTCCCGTAGCTGTAGACACGTATTATATCACTCCTAATAAATGCACAGAGTGCCAGGGTTTCCACGAAGAACCCCAGTGTGCTGCAGTTTGTCCTGTAGATTGCTGCGTTCCCGACGAAATGTACCGCGAAACAGTAGAAGAGCTCCTTGACAAGAAGGAAAAACTCCACATGTAAGATATATTTTTGTGAAAAAGCAAAGGCCTCGCGTATCGCGAGGCCTTTGCTTTTATATTTTACTCCTCCCCTTCAGGGGAGGCCGGGAGGGGCTTTACTTCTTCTCTTCCCAGCTTGCAGTCTTTTTCCAGGTTCCGTCTATCGGTGCCAGCGCATCCATCTGCTCCGAAAGCCCTATCAAATATTTCGGCGCAAAAGGAGTGTTAGCATTCTTTATAGTCTGCTCACGGCCGTTAGTATAATTGATCTCATATATCAAACCGGGTATGTCAGGCATATACTCATATTCCGCACGGCAGGTATCCACTTTGTATCGCTCAAACTCTTTAAAGAGCGCCTGCACCTTAGCGGCATCAAAATGCTTTTCATAAGTGCCCTGGTAAGGTGCAAACTTACGGCCCATGTAGGTTGCTTTGCCATCCGACGAAAGCGTCAGGAAATAATCCGGGCATTTGCCAAAGCACATGGTGCGGTGTATACTTATCGACTTGATCGATGTTGTATTAGAGCCACTGGCTGTAGCAGTAGCTTTGGCCTTTTTTGTTCCCTTCTTCTGTTCCGCGCATGCACCAAATACTACAAGTACCAGGGCCAGTGCGCCGATAATAGTCTTTTTCATTACGAGTGGTTTCATTGTCCAAATATAGTCGTTTAACCGTGCTATAAAACCTTTAAGGCAAATTTGCTGCCACTTCTCGTTATGGTTGAGATATCCACATTCTTTAACAATTTTATTTAAAGAAGCCCTATTTTTCAGTAGTTTAATGATAACTGACAGGCAATATGGATGATATGAAGAACAGAGAAGAGTTTTTCTACCAGGTAGCGTTAAGTTTTGTGCCCGAAGTGGGTGCTAAAACCGGTCGCCAGCTATATGATCGTTTTGAGACAGCAGAAGATATTTTCAAAGCTCCGCTTAAAGAATTAAAGGCGGTTTCCGGCCTAAACGAAGAACGCGTAAAAGCATTCCGCGATCCTGAGGTATTCCGCAAAACCGAAGAAGAATTCTCCATTGCCGAAAAGCACGGTATCAATATTCTTAGTTACAAAACCGGCAATTATCCCTCGCGGCTCACCCAGTGCATTGATGCCCCACTTATTCTTTACTATCGCGGCAACGCTAATCTTGACGCAAAAAAAGTCGTCGCAATCGTCGGCACCCGGAAAAGTACCGGCTATGGTCATCGTCTTGTAGACGAATTGATAGAAGGTCTCCGCTCACAGGAAGATGTACTTGTCATCAGCGGTCTCGCTGCCGGCATCGATACTATGGCCCATAAAAAATGTGTCGATCTGGCAATGCCAACAGTAGGCGTCCTCGGTCACGGCCTTGATAGAATGTATCCGGTAGCTAACAAAAAACTTGCAAAAGAAATGATCCTCAACGGAGGCCTTCTCACAGAGTTTCCTTTTGATACGGTTCCCGACAAAGGTAAATTTCCCATGCGCAATAGGGTAGTGGCTGGCCTCGCTGATGCGACTGTGATAGTAGAAAGCGCCATTTCAGGCGGTGCATTGATAACAGGTAAAATGGCCTCCGGTTACAACCGCGACGTAGCAGCCTTCCCCGGCCGCGTAAATGATAGCCGGTCTGCCGGATGCAACGCCCTCATACGCACCAATGTTGCCGCAATGATCACCTGCGCCGATGATCTCCTCGACCTCATGAACTGGAAGAAAAGCCATCGGTCAAAAGCAGTACAAAAAGAACTCTTCATCCACCTCTCCCAGGAAGAACAGCGCATCATTGACCTCCTTCGCGACAAAGACTCCGTTCACGCCGACGAACTATACCTGCAAACAGGTTACGGCAGCTCTATCCTTGCCGCTACATTACTCGGATTGGAAATGCAATCTCTAATCAAAGCCCTGCCGGGGAAGTATTACCGGATGAATTAACTATTGTTATCACGGGAGCGTTTTCTCTGCTCTCTGTCATGCTGTTCGGTCACTAACCAGATCCATCCAACTACCAATGCCAAAAAGAATGCGATATAGCTATTCATGTACTGGCCCGTCTCATCGTACCTATACACATCATCTATATAATAGATCTTATTTACTTGAAAGTATATTCCGGCTGCTATCAGCGTAAGCAAACAGACTGCCATCAGCCACCTTCCTTTCCTGGTCATACCTAAAGAAACAAAAAAGCCACGACTCTCATCGCAGCTCTAATTATTTTATAGGAAACCTTGTTCCCCTTTAGGGGGCTAGGGGGTTACAACTTCCCCCTCCAGGTCATAATCATAAGCCTTCGTTATCCTCACATTCACAAAATCTCCTATCGGCAACTTCTTATCACTTGTTATGATCACCTCATTATCCACCTCCACACTATCAAACTCCGTCCTCGCCAAGTAACGACCCGCTTCCAGTTTATCTACTATCACTTTAAATTCCTTACCCACCTTCTCTTGGTTCTTCTCGTACGATATCTCCTGCTGCACCTCCATTATCTCCTGTGCACGCGCTTCTTTCTCTTCCGAGCTCAGCGTGTCAGCCAGGTCATAAGCGCTGGTATTCTCCTCGTGCGAATAAGTAAATATCCCCACGCGGTCCAGCCTCACATCTTCTAAGAATTGCTTCAGTTGCTCCACATCATCCCTCGTCTCCCCCGGGAAGCCAGCTATCAGCGTACTGCGTATAGCAATACCCGGCACCTTATCACGAATGGCGGCCACAAGATCATATATTTCCTGCGTATCCATCTGGCGCTTCATAGCAGTCAGCATATTAGTGCTGATATGCTGCAGCGGCATATCCAGGTAGTTGCAGATGTTATCGCGCTCGCGCATCACGTCCAGTATATCCAGCGGGAACTTACTAGGGTAGGCATAG
>DASPNB010000177.1:0-8739 GCA_035626755.1 Flavipsychrobacter sp. | reverse complement strand
TGGACTGAAAGAGGAAATCGATAAAACTGTTATTTGTCAGTAGTTTATCCTGGTCGGTATCCCAGGTGAAAAAGTAACTTATAATGGAAAAACAGGTGAAAGCACCCAATAAAAGAAAGAGAATACCCGTTCCTAAGCGGATCTCCTTTTTCCGACCAGGAGACATTTCGGCGATGAGAGGAGCGGGGGGGCTGACTTTCTTAGATTTCTTTTTGGATGCCATAGAGTGAAACGAAGCGCAAATGTACAATTTTAATAAAGTCTGGTGAGGATAAAAATGTATTGTTAGACATTTGTAAAAAGCCTATTTTTGAGTAGATTTTTGTTAAGAAAGCAAACTTTTTTCGTTTTTTTCCCGTCTGTCATCAGTATAGCGGAAAACAATAAAGGTTTTTAACCATGAGAAAAATTTATAATGTTTTTAGTGCCCTGTCATTAGTCACATTGTTTGCCTTGCCGACAGTATCAAAGGCCCAGGTAAATGTAGCTGCTAATCTTACCGCCCAGCAGCTGGCTGCCATATTGGTGGGTAGTGGTGTTACTGTCAGCAATGAGACACTTAGCTGTGGTATAGATGGTAGCGGACGATTTAATGTCGTAACCAGTAACCTCGGTCTTGACAGTGGTATCGTACTTACCAGCGGATATTGTAACACTACCAGCGGTACTCATATAGGCGTCAACGGGCAGGAAGGGGTACAGTTCCCAAGTACTTCTACCAACAACGGCGGTGATAATGACCTGAATATCCTTTCAGGTGTTAACACTTTTGACAAGTGTATCCTTGAATTCGACTTTGAGCCCCAGGGCGACTCAATAAAGTTTGACTATGTTTTCGGCTCAGTGGAGTATACGGGCTATTCCTGTACGGGCTTTAATGACGTGTTCGGATTTTTTATATCTGGCCCCGGTTATACTACCTTGACAAATATTGCCCTGATACCTGGCACTAATATCCCGGTGGCTATTAATAGTACTACCGATACTTCAGTTAACAATGTTTGGGATGTAACACCTTGTACCAACATGGGTACAGGTTCTCCTTTTTCTCAATATTATGTAGACAACGTAGGCGGACAAACAATTACCTACAATGGCTTCACTACTGTACTTACTGCCCTGGCTGCGGTGCAACCTTGTAGTACTTACCATCTTAAGCTGGCAATCGCTGATGGTTCTGACCCGATACTTGACTCAGGGGTTTTCCTGAAGGCAGGTAGCTTGACTTCTAATTCTATATCAGTGGAATCTTATGGTGGCGGCGGACTTGTAGCTCCTGAACCATACTGTGTGAGGGGCTGTCTTCCCGGTCAGTTCATTTTCCACCTGGGTACACCGTCTAACTTCCCATACGTAATACATTACGACCTGGGTGGTACCGCTGTAATGGGTTACGACTACGCTAACATTGCAGATAGCGTAATTGTGCCGGCAGGTGATACAATGTTTACCATCGACATCAATGGTCTTGTAGTTCCTCCTGCAGGCCCCAAGACTGTGGAAGTATACCTGATTTCTCCATTCAACTGTAACGGTAGTTTTTACGTAGATACAGCTGTACTTACTATCTACGATTCTCTGTATGCAAGGATACTTACTCCTGATACTGCTGTGTGCCGTTATGAATCTGTACAAATACAAGCTGAAGCAGACACGATCCTTTCTATCCTTTGGACACCTAATGCCACCTTAAATAATGATACAATACTGAACCCCGTAGCCACACCAAGTGCTAATACTACCTATACTATGGTTGCTTCATTGCCTGGTTCAGGTTGTCCTCCTGTTCACGATCAGATCACCATCAGCATTGCTGATGAGCCTGTGATAGATCTTGGGCCGGATATCGCTATATGTACCGGGGCATCGCACCAGTTTAACCCTACGGTGACGCCTAACAACCAGACTTATTCATTTTCATGGTCGCCTGGTACAGACATGGATAATACGATGATCGCTAATCCAACGACTACGCCAACAGGTGATATCACTTACTCGGTAATTGTAACACCAACATTGGCACTTTGCCCTGGTTATGATACGATCAACGTGCACGTGATACCAAACGATTTCACACTTGAAAATCCTGATACTGCTATCTGTAAAGGAGCTGTAGTACAGGTAAGGGCTAACGGTCCTACTGAGTTCCAATACCAGTGGATACCAACGGCTGGTGTAAGCAATGCATTTATTATTGATCCGGTGATCACCGCAGATACTACTACCACTTATATTATTACCGCTTCTCACCCGAATTGCCCGGATATCGTGAAGAGCTTTGAGATAGACGTCCAGCCTACTCCTTCAGTGTTCATGGGCCCGGATATGGAGATATGTCAATTTGATTCGCTGCATATACTGGCGGATGTGGTACCTGACTGGTATACAGGCTACTCAATTAACTGGGAGCCCGACTACCTGGATAGCCTGAACCCATATCACGTGGTGTTTGACGAAGATGTTGACGGCCAGGTGATAGCTACAGTTAGTACCCCGGCAGGTTGCGTTGGTGCCGATACAGTTAACGTGATCGTTCACCCGAACGATTTCGGCACTGCTTCGCCGCTGAATGCTGATCTCTGCCCAAGGGATACCCTGCAGCTTACCGCAGGTGGTGGTGTAACCTATTCATGGACATCAGATATAGGTCTGCCTACCCTGAATGATGTGACCAGTTCCAACCCGGTAGCCTTCCCGATGACGGATGTGCTGTATACGGTGATCATTACCGACCAGTACGGTTGTACAGATACCTTTAATGTAGATGTGTCAGTTCATTCTAATGCGATCATTTCAATGGAAGATTCGGTACGCCTGTACCCTGGTGAAACATTCCAGATCAACACAGGTGGTAACGTGTTCTACTACAATTGGTTCCCGCCGGATGGCCTGAGCGCTACTAACATAGGCAATCCTGTTGCTAACCCTGCAGTGGATACCCGTTACTATGTAGAAGGTACTACAGAGTGGGGTTGTAAGACCATGGACTCTATTGACGTCTTTGTAAATACAGAGTCGATAGTAGACATGCCGAACGCCTTCTCACCGGGTTCTTCACCTAACGGAGAATTGAAAATTGTAAAGAAAGGTATTGCATCATTGAAATATTTCCGTATTTTCAACCGTTGGGGACAAGTGGTGTTTGAGACTACCGACATCAACAAAGGTTGGGATGGTAAGTTCAACGGAGAACCGCAACCTATGGGTGTTTACGTATACACTATAGAAGCATTCACCAGCACTAACGAGAGATTCTACAAACAAGGAAACGTAACTTTAATTAGATAACGCCATTAATAGGTAAGAATATCATGAACATGAAACATATGATAAGCCGTGCGGGCCTGTTGCTTGCACTGTGTGCCGGAACCCAGGCTGCGCAAGCGCAGGATGTGCATTTCACCCAGTTTGAAGCTGCCCCTTTGATATTAAATCCTTCATTTACAGGTGGCTTTGACGGGCAATGGCGTGCTGCTGCTGTTTATCGTGATCAATGGCGTAGTGTAACAGCTCCTTTTGTTACCTATGCTGCTTCTTTCGATCTGCCGGTAGCTACTGATCTATCTACAGATGATTATCTCGCTGTAGGTGGCCAGGTATATAACGACAAGGCCGGGGATGCTAACTTTACCAACTTTACCGGCCTGGTTTCTGTTGCTTATGGCAAATTCCTGGGCGCAAAGGCTAATAACCTGGTGTCTCTGGGTGTTCAGGGTGGATACTCTGAGAAGAGCCTCGATCTTTCACGCCTTTACTTCGGCGATGAATTCCTGAACGGTACATTCCAGCCGGGAACTTCTGCTGAGTATCCTTACATGAATAACAAGGTGAAGTACTTTACAGTAAACGCCGGTTTGAGCTACCAAGCTCGTTTCAGCGATAATTTTGGTCTTGTGCTTGGTGTTGGCGGTAACAATCTGAACCAACCTAAGGAGTCAATGATGAAAAAGGCAAACAAAGATGTTGGCTTGGGTATGCGTTACAACGGTCAGCTGGGTATTATAGCTTACCTGGGTGATAAGTTCAGCATCCGTCCCGCAGTTTTATATCAATCACAGTCTACTGCTACTGAGCTGATCGCCGGTAGTGAATTCAACTATATCGTGGGCAACCCTGACGTACGTACCTGGGCTACCAAGGTATTCCTTTCAGGATACTATCGTAATTCAGATGCAATTATGGCTGCTGTAGGTATGGAATTCAAAGGATTCCGCTTTGGTATAAGCTATGATTATAATATATCTTCTCTGAAGAACGCTTCAAACGGTAATGGTGGCTTCGAAATCTCGCTCCGCTACATTGCACCAAACTTGATAGATTTTGCGCATAAGAAGGCTCAGCCTTGCGCACGTTTCTAAGCGAATAATAAAAATATTTAGAGAAAGGGCAAAAAAAATCATTCGCCCTTTCTTTTTTTTAGAACCAATTTATATTTTTATACCCATTAACAACGCTCACGCACATGAGAAAAAATTGGCTGCTTCTGCTTTTGGCGACTGTTTTGGTAACAATTCAGTTTGATGCTAACGCCCAGCAGAAACGCAAGGATAAGATCAGGAATAAAGCGAACGATCCTATATCAAGGCTTCCGTACTACAAAAAGCTGCGCGAGGCGGACAACCTGTTTAAATCAGGTAGTTATTTCAATGCCATCGAATATTATCAGCAGCTGAAGAGTGAACAGCCTCGTCATCCTTATATTACTTACCAGTTAGCAGAATGTTATGAAGCTACACGTGACTACGTGGCAGCTGCACACTATTATGCAGAAGCTTATTCCTTAGCTAATTCTATGTATCCTTTTGCAAAACTGAAAGAGGGTATGATGCTGAAGCAACAAGGTGAGTATGATAAAGCAATGGTTGCATTTCAATGGTTCAAGGATGCTAACTTAAAGACGTTTAAAAAAGAGAAGAAGATAGCGGATAAAATGATAGAAGGTTGCCAGAAGGCAAAAATATCTATCAAGAATCCTGAACCCGTAACTATCGTTAACGCTGGTCCGAATGTAAACTCTGCGTATACAGAATCAGCTCCTTTCCCACTGGGTGATACAGCTCTGCTGTTCTCAACAATGCGTCAGAATACTGAAGTAGAAATGAACAAGAGGAACAGGGATGAGTATGTTGCCCGTTTCATGACTTCACGTAAGCAATACTACACCCCGGTTACTGATACTTTTCAATGGGCGCTTAGGTTCAACGATGGTCCTAAAGGTAGTCCGTTCAACGAACCTGGCGTACACACAAGTAATGGGTGTTTCGCAGGTAACGCTTTCTATTTCACGAAGTGTAAAGAAAGACTGAATGACTCAGGTCTGTTCGAATCAAGGTGTAAAATCTACGTTTCTGTCTATGACAGGAAAGTAATGGATTGGTCTGATCCTAAGGAGCTGGGTGATGGTATCAATGACGATAATTCTTCCGCTACACATCCGTTTATGGCTAAGGTTGGTAAAAAAGACGTACTGTTCTTCGCTTCTGATCGCAGGTTGCAGAGCCGTGGTGGATATGATTTGTGGTATTCTATCTTTGATCCCCGTACGCAACAATATCGTCGTCCCCAGAACTGCGGTAAGCAGGTGAATACTGAAAGGGATGAACTGACTCCTTTTTACGACGAGAATGAAAAGAAATTATACTTCGCCTCTAACGGCCAGGTAGGTATGGGTGGCCTGGATATCTTCTCTGCTGAAGGTGGTCCTTCACGTTATACTAATATGGCTAACATGGGCTTCCCGATCAATACTCCTGCTGATGAACTTTATTACATTAAAGACCCGGTTGGAAGGCGCGATGCATATGTCGTATCAAACCGTATTGGTTCTATGGCACTTAAGAATCCTACATGTTGCGACGATATCTGGCGCATACTTGCTGAGCCCAAACTTGTAGTAGTGGGTAGAGTGCTTGACAGGAAGACGCAGGAGCCCGTGGAAAACGTAGCAGTAAAAATGATCGACCAGCAGTCTGAACTGAAGCAATACAATTCCGAATCAGGCAGCTTCGGCTTCAATATCGCACGCGGTAATACTTATGTAATAACAGGTGATAAGGAAGGTTATTCTTCAACCCGCGCTACTGTTAGCACAATGGATGTGAAGCGTACTGATCCGGGAGACACAGTATCGGTAGTTATCTACCTCGATACTATTTCTAACGGTTTCATGGTAAGCAACGTATACTATGATTATGATAAGGCTACTCTTCGTCCTGAGTCTATCTCTTCTCTTGATTCAGTAGTAAACTTCATGAAGGACAATCCTTCTCTGAGTGTTGAAATTTACTCTTTCGCTGATGCTAAAGGTACTGATGACTACAATGTTAACCTGTCTAAGCGTCGTGCACAGGCAGTAGTTAATTACCTGGAGCAAGCAGGCATTGAAAAAGAAAGAATGATAGCTAAGGGTTACGGTGAAAAGAACCCGGCAGCACCTAACACTGTAGGTAGGAAAGACAATCCGGAAGGCCGTCAGCTGAACCGCCGTACAGAGTTCCGTATAGTAAGCGATGTTCCTACGCGTCGTGTAGTATACGATAGCGCTAAGCCTGGTAATATGGACGAACAATCTCAGAACCTGCAGATCACTCCTGATGAGTCAGAGGATGATGGCAGCCCCGACAATACAAGGAACGGCGCCCAGGTTAATCCATAAAATAATAACAGATAATAGTATGGGCTTGCACGAAAGTGCAAGCCTTTTTTGTGCAACTTTGCGCCATGGAATACTTGCAGGTAAATATCCCTTGCGGAAATGAGGAACAGAAAGAAATAACAATAGCCTTGCTGGAGAACGCGGGCTACGAAGGATTTGAGGAAAAGGAAGATTCGGTTGCCGCTTATATAAATAAGGAGCAATTTAATAAGGAGGAACTGGAGGGGATATTGGCTCCTATGGCTTTAGGCTTCACTACTGAGATTATTGCTCAGCAGAACTGGAACAAAGCCTGGGAGTCGAATTTTGAACCGGTAATTATAGAGGAATTCTGCACTATTAGGGCATCCTTTCACGATTTAAAGGTGACTACACCTTATGAGATAGTTATTACGCCTAAAATGTCTTTCGGTACCGGTCATCATGCTACCACCCTGCAAATGGTGCAGCAAATGGCGGGAATGGATTTTATAGGAAAGAGGGTACTGGATTTTGGTACAGGAACAGGGATATTAGCCATACTGGCGGAAATGCTGGGAGCAACCGAAATACTGGCCATAGACAACGACGACTGGGCATATGAAAACACTAAAGAAAATATTGGAGCGAATAATTGCCGGAAGGTAGAAGTACAACAAGGTTCTTTAGAACTGGCAGGTGAGGGATATGATATTATACTCGCCAATATCAATCGGCACATTCTGCTTGATTATATGAATGATATGTATAACAAGACTAAAACCGGTGGCCATGTGCTGATGAGCGGGCTACTGCGTGAAGATCGCGATATAGTGGAGAAAGCAGCTGCAAAGGCTGGTTTTCAATTGGGTAACTACTCTGAGCACAATAACTGGATCAGCTTGGCATTCAAAAAAATGGGTATTTGATGTTAATAAATGGCTATGGAGCTATTAGGTTTTACGCCTTGTAAAACCTAAATTTGCTTCCTTGCTAATTAAAAATCTGGAATGGATCTGGCAATTCTGATAATTCTCGCTTATTTGATCGGCTCTATACCAACGGCTGTTTGGGTTAGTAAAAGAATATATGGTATCGACATAAGGGAACATGGCAGCGGCAACGCCGGCGCTACAAATACCTTCAGGATACTGGGTAAAAAGGCCGGCTCAGTAGTAATGGCCGGCGATATGCTCAAAGGCTTTTTGGCAGTAAAGCTTTCTCTCCTGTCATCTTTTAGCTGGAGCAGTGAAGCCATCACGAATCTCCAGGTGTTCCTGGGCCTTGCAGCGGTGGTGGGGCATATCTTCCCCATTTGGGCTGACTTCAGAGGTGGAAAGGGAATTGCCACCTTGTTCGGTATGATACTGTCTATTCAGCCGCTTGTAGCCATTAGCCTTATAGGGGTTTTCTTCCTGATGCTTTACCTGACACGCTACGTATCATTGAGTTCTATCAGCGCAAGTATTGCATTTCCCCTGCTTATCCTGTTCATCTTTAATGAGCCCGAAGTAAGCTACCGCGTATTTGCCATAGCCACGGCCGTACTGGTGGTTCTTACACACCATAAAAACATCAACCGCCTGCTGGCAGGTAATGAAAGCAAGGTGCCTATGTTCCGCAAGCGCCGTTTCCGCCGCGGACAAGACTAACTTTCCACCATAAGTTGGTATAATACTTTTTATAGTACAACGAACAAACTACAGTACTATGAAAAAGATGCTTTTTTCAGCGCTTCTTTTGTGCTCCTTAGGCACATTATACTCTTGCTTTACCAATCCCGTGACAGGCCGTAAAACGTTAAATCTTGCAGATGAAGCCAGTATGAGAACAGCTGCAGCTGCCGAGTATCAAAAGGTACTCGCTACCAGCAGGCCGATAACAGGTACCCCGGATGCCGAAATGGTAAAAAGAATAGGGGCTCGTATGCAAGTGGCTGTGCAGCAATACCTGGCAACGATCAATAAAACAGACCTTGTGAGCGGTTACCAATGGGAGTTTAACCTGATAAACAATAAGGAAGCCAATGCCTGGTGTATGCCTGGTGGAAAAGTGGCTGTTTACACCGGCATATTGCCCTACACACAGACCGAAACAGGCCTTGCCGTGGTAATGGGGCATGAAAT
>DASPNB010000176.1:0-4234 GCA_035626755.1 Flavipsychrobacter sp. | reverse complement strand
AATAATCAGTGAATCCCTGTTCAACGTATCGGCGCGAATAGCCATACCCGCGCCTATCTTTATAGGCTTAGGCATAATTACGGTCTCTGTAACTATCATCGAGCCCTGCTTGTACTGCAGTTCCCTTACGATATTACCTTTACCGTCTTCATACTCGCGCACCACCTTTACATCCTTAGGCTTTTCCAGTTGCTTTGCATCCTGCGCAAAGCTTCCGGTAGCTGAAAATGTGACCAGGCTCAATAAAACTGCACGTACACCTATGTGTAATAACTTAGAAACGCCGTTGTACATATGAGTGTAAATCCTTTCTGCGACTTGCTAAACTAAGGAATTTTTACCGAAAACTGCCACAAACCGCCGAGCGCATATGTTAAAATAACGGACAGTCTAAGCAGCACTGTTTACTGTAAAATAAAAAGTTGCGCCTTTCCCGGCTTCGCTCTCTACCCATATACGTCCGCCGTTCTGCTGTACAAATTCTTTACACAACATCAATCCTATACTGGTGCCCGACTCATTTGCAGTGCCTGCTGTACTTGTATTTGCAGGCTCAAATATTTTTGCTTGTTTTTCCCTGGGTATCCCGATGCCAGTGTCCTTCACACAAAATATTATTTTGTTCCCTTCCGGATGCGATGTCGCACCTACTTCTATTCTGCCACCGGGATGGGTGAATTTTATTGCATTTGATACCAGGTTGCGGATGATAAATTTCAGCTGATTCTCATCAGCAAGAACCTTAGTAGCTACCGGTATGTTATTTACGAGGATGATATTTTTATTTTCAGCAGTTGTCCTGAACAAGCGCAGCTTCCCCTCCATTATCTCGCCCATATTGCACACCGACTGGTGTATGCCATTCCCCTTTATTTGCAGCTTACCCCAGTTCAGAAGTTTATCAAGGGTATCCATAGACGCTTTAGCATTTTCTTGCAACGATTCGAGAATAAAGCTGCGCTCTTCTTTTGCAGTTTCCGGGTTCTTGTATATGTCCAGCAAAACCGGTATGCTGCCTATAGGCCCCTTCAGGTCGTGGCCGATTATTGAAAACAGCCTGTCCTTTACCAGGTTAGCATCCTGCAATTCCTGCTGGCGGCTTGTAAGCTCGATATTCAGCTTCCTGCTTTTATTGTAAAAAAACAACAGCGTAAGAGATATCGCTGTAAGAACGAGGGAAACAATTATTATCAGCATCCTTTTTTGCCGGTTTTCCTCAACAGCTTCTTTCAGTTTAGCAAGTTGTGCATTTGACTTTTCCAATTCGTAACGCGCCTCCAGGTTAGCAATTTCCCTGGTCTTGTCAATATTAAAAATGCTATCACGCAGAGCCTGTTCCTGCTTGAGAAAACTTACCTGTTCTCTATAGTTGCCCGCTTCCCCGGTTGCAGCGGCAAGCGCAGCCAGTATTTCTACCTGCATGGCTTTATTGTCAATTTCACGTGCCAGCACCAACGCGTCCTGCATAGACTCAGTATTGCGAGGGTTCTCCGAGCTTTCTATTGTCCCGATGAGGTACAGTAATTCTGCATACTCTTCCGGTACTTTCCCGTCCTGTGCCAACACCAGGGCGCGCTGATAATATTCCAGCGCTTTTGCAATATTGCCCTGTTCCTTGTACACGTTACCTACATTCTTCATTGGGGAAATGCGCGTTCTTGCATACTTTGGGTCGGCGCTAAGCTCCAACGCTTTCTCAAAATGCCAAAGGGCTTTGCCAAGGTCTCCGTTCCTGGCGTGTGAAATCCCGATATTATTATACAGGTATATAGTATTGCCCGACAAAGGTATTTGAGTTGACAATTTCAGCGCCTTGTTGTAATAAGACAATGCCTTATCGTAATTGCCCAGATAGTCGTTAGCGGCCCCCAGTTTCACCAGGCTGTTAATGATGTTTGCAGTATCGTGGATATTCTCAAAATGTTTTAGCGCACTAAGAAAATAGTTGATCGCCTTATCATACTCACCTTGCACAGCTGCTGCAACCCCCAGGTTGTTCTTCGTCCTCGCTATACCGGTTTTATCGTTCAGTTCAGTGTATATGTCCAGGGCTTCACCAGCCGCACTTGCTGAAGCTGCCAGTTCTCCGTCTTCCGAATGTATGCCCGAAAGCATTAACAACAACGCTGCAGTACCTTTTTTATACTCGTGCTCCCTGAACGTTGCTATACCTTCCTCTATCAGCACTTTATAGGTATCATTATTGGCATTGCGGTATTGCTCCTGGAGGCCAATATAAGTAAGCAAGCGCTGACTATCACTCTTTGACGCCGCGAGTTCTTTCCGGAATTGTGATATTGGTGCCTGGGCAAAAGAATACGCTACCATCAATACGGCACCCAACAGAGTCACTACACTTTTTTTGTACATCTTCAAATCCCTTTGTCAAGACAATAGGTAGGATTGCCCTGATCGTTCTGAAATGTAAAATACGCCAGATTGCTATAATACCAAATATTTGCTGAAGCCGGGCCGGGTTTCCTATGCAAAATGCCACGTAGTAAGAATACTTCGTGGCTGATGTAATACGTGGGTCTGTCCTGCTAAAAATCTATCCTGTAAGAAAGGTTGGGAAGAATACCTAACTGGTACACCGTTTTCACAGCACCTTCTTCCGGTTCAAAATATGAGTAGTAATAATTCTGACGGTTAGTCGCGTTCTGTACTTCCAGTTGTATACTATGTGTTACGCGGCGACTGTTGATCTTGTAATACACACCGAGGTCGGTACGGAAATAAGCAGGGACGCGCTTGGTGAAATATTGTTTGGGTACATACACTGTCGCACGTTCCTGTATCGAACGGCCTATGTCTATCGGGGACTCCCGCATACCGCCACTGTACAACACCTTTGCGTTCAGCCCAAGTATTTTTCGCCCGCTCTTGCCTATTTTAAACTCCTTGCCGCCCACCACGTTAAATTGATAACCGCGGTTAAAAGTGGTATTGTACTCGTCGCCGAGGTAATCGGTATAAGTTGATCTGTAAATGGACGCTGTCGCTAACAAGTAATAATTATCCAGGAAGGCACGCTCCAGGCTAAAGTCAATACCGTAATTCTGACCTGTGCCGTCACTTACCAGTTCCTTGGTATTGAACAGGGAATAAATATCCAGGGCATTGATGATCGAGAATCCACCGGCACTGTCTTTTTCAACGGGAATATTATACAGGTGCTGATAGTAAACCTCTGTTTTGAAGCGGAAGTTTAAGGGCAATTGCCTTTCATAGCCCGCAACTGCGTGATATGCTTTCAGCAGCCCGAGGTCTTTATTGGGATAAGTATCTGCCTGACCTTGCATTTTGCTCTGGAACATGTAGGTGGACACATGTTCAGGTTTACTATGCAGCCCTGTGGCAAACGAATAACTGTTCTTGCCTGAAGTATAAGTCACCGCTGCCCTCGGCTCGATACTGTAGCTGCCGTTCAATGCAAAATAAGAACTGTGCAGGCCGCTCACGAACGTAAGGTTTTCAGTCATCCGATGCTTCCATTGCAGGTATGCCTGGTAATACTGCGCATCACCATTACTATTCAGGAAAGACTTCCATTGGCCATCCCGTTCATCGAAATAGTTATTATTCAGCTTATACTCCAACTGTTGCGCGATCGCTCCGATGCGCATCGTGTTTTTATTATTCAGCTTTGTATTGTACAATACTGATAACCTGTATGCGCTGTTGATAAAAGACTGGTTACTTATGTGTACGGAATGATAGTCGCGGGCGGGGTCGAGGGTATCCACCAGTTCTTTTGTCTTTTCATAAGAACCGGAAACGATAGTCTTAAGGTAAGAATTCTTCCCTGTAAAGTAAGTATGTGTGACGCCTGCGACACCCATCATATTATCCGACTTCAGCACAAAGTTGGGCTCATCATCAGTCCACTTGCTGCTGTCTCTTACCGGGTCTTTATACGCGCTGTTATATCCGCCCAGGCCCCAGAGTGAGAAAGTTCCTGCTTTGGCCGTTGGGAAATTCAACTTGACAGATGCGTCCTGGTATTTGGGCAACACTCCGCCAAAGCTGACAATATTTTCCAGCAGGGCAAGTGTTGAATAACGATAGTTGAGCAGGTAAGATGCTTTACCACCTTTTTTGAACGGCCCTTCGCTGGCGAGTTCAGTGCCTAAGGTGCTCAATTGGAAGGTGTGCTCGCGCTTCTCCGTATTGCCGTTGCGGAACTTCATATCGAATACACCTGACAAGGCGTTACCCATCTCGGCAGGGAAAG
>DASPNB010000175.1:0-3058 GCA_035626755.1 Flavipsychrobacter sp. | reverse complement strand
GTACCATGCTTACCGCTATAGGAGAACAAGATTTAGGCTTAGTCAAATTTGATGGCAGCGGTAACTTTTTATGGGCAAAGACGTGGGGTACTAGTTATAACGACTGGGGACATGACATGTACGCCGACGAAAATGGCAATGTTTATTTGACAGGAGAGTTTTCTGTGTATACGGGGGGCAATCCTATTTTCGATACAATACACTTCGATGCTTACGCCTTACCTGTGGATGATAATGGTGATATATTTGTAGTAAAGGCGGACACCGATGGCAACATAATCTGGGCAAAACGAGCAGGTAGTTCGCAAATTGATCATAGCTGGGATATTAGTGCTGACGCATTGGGAAATGTCTATGTCTCAGGTGTTTCCGGAAGCACAATGCACTTCGAAACAATAAATCTTCCTAACGCAGATGTGTTTGTGGCAAAGTATGATAGCAATGGAAATGTGCTTTGGGCCAAAAGCGGTGGAACTACACAGCTAGGTACTTTTTTTGTTTCTCATGCCGTAGATAACAATGGCAACGTGTACTTGGCAGGAATGTACTACCAGGCAACTTCTTTCACATTCGGCAGCACTACCATTAACTGGGATGATGGCTTTATTGTAAAATACAATTCAGCAGGCACCCAGCAATGGGCCAAGAATATGGGAACTGCCATGTATAGTACAGGACGGGGATATTCAATAGCAACCGACAACAATGCTATCTATGTAGGCGGCATAATGGAATACAGTGCCACTTTCCTTGATGACACTCTTACCAGTAATGGCTTCAATGATGTACTGGTTGTAAAATATGACCTGAACGGTAACTATATATGGGCTACGCATGCAGGAGGCAGTATAAATGACGGTGCCTATGACCTGGCGCTGGACAATAACGGCAGCCTGCTAGTGACAGGCTATATAGCCAGCAACAATGCCGAATTTAGTCCCTATACACTTGCTTCTGAAGGATACTGGGATATGTTTGTTGGCAAGCTATCGGCGGCAACGGGGTTGCCTGTGACACAGGCTGAAAATGGAACGAGTATCTATCCATCTCCAGCGAATGAACAATTAATAATATCAACAGACAGCAAAGAGCTGATGCTGGAAGTGTATGATATGGCGGGAAGGGTGCTTATCTGTAAAGAGATGAGGGCAAGCAATGGTAAATGCACTTTAGATGTCAGTGGCTTACCTGATGGTATGTACATCTTAAGTATAAATGAAAATGCAACAATTAACAGACAAAAATTTGCAGTGCAACATTAACCTTAAAATCAACAGTAAATTATGAAAGCAATTATCATTTCAATAACAACTCACCGATGGGCGTAGTCTCTGACTAGTGTTGTCCGGTAAAAAAAGTACTTTTGTTCATTGGTCAGTTTTTTGTGTGGTAACTCTAAACTAACCATCAAGGAGGATATAGTCCTCCTTTTTTATGCTCAAAAATGTACTTTCCCCGGACAACACTAGTCGGAGACTACGCCGATCAGGGGGAACGTGGTAACGTGTCGCCAGAGGAACCTAAAATATTGGCTTATAGTGACGGGCAGGGATATTTGATTCTTCCGAACCCTAATAACGGTAATTTTGTGATAGAGCAGATGTCCAAAGATGAAGAGCCCGTGTACGCCGAAGTGTTGAGTGCAACCGGAATAAGGGTTTACATGGCAACTTTGTTGTTTGGAAACTCTAAGGCTAGCATCAAATTAGGTTCTGTATCTTCAGGTCTATACCTGTTGAAATTAAGCAATTCAAAGGGACAATATGTTTTGAAATTTAACGTACAATAATGAGACTTTTTTTAGGTATCATATTTTTATTTGCTTTTACGTTTGTCAAAGCACAATCGAATCAGGTTTTAAACCCAAGCTTCGAACAGTATAGTCAATGTCCTTATGGTCCTGACCAGGTTAATTTTGCATATCATTGGTCGGGAATTGATAGCTTAGGAGACCCGACTTGTACACCAGAATATTGTCGGTGCGATTCCACAACTCCGTTTTCTGTTCCAACAGGTGGTAACTATTATCAATATCCACGTACCGGGAGCGGAATGGTGCAGGTATTTATGTATTATGATGAAGCCGTTTCGATTCCGTACAACAGAGATTATCTAATGGGAAGACTAATTTCACCTCTTTTAGCGGGAGAAACTTATTGCGTGAGCTTTTACGTTTGCTCTCATGATATTACAGGCTATTTTGTTGATAAGATAGGAGCTTATCTGGATAGTGGTGCCATTTGTAGCGTTGGCAATTGTGGTTATCCTCAATCTCAGTTTACCCCCCAGGTAGAAAATATGTCGGGAGTAATAGCTGATACCTTTAGCTGGGTTAAGATCGAAGGCACATTCACTGCAAACGGCACTGAACGCTTTGTGACCATTGGAAATTTTTATAGTAAAGCTAATACTAACGTTGTTCAATCAAATATCAACCTTGGTGGCGCCTATTATTTAATCGATGACGTCTCTGTCATTCCAAGTGACCTGCCGGCCTACGCTGGTGGTGATACCTGGGTAGCAGAGGGAGATAGTGTATTTTTAGGTCGCACACCGGAGATAGGGCTGGAGTGCTACTGGTATGTAAATGGTAATGTGGTAGATAGCGGGGCGGGTATATGGGCCAAGCCTGATACTACTACTACTTATGTGGTACAGCAAACGCTGTGCGGTGTGGTGAGGACGGATACTGTGACTGTGAGTGTGTTCCCTGTGAGTATAAATGGTATTACAAATAGCAGGCAGCTGAGTGTGTATCCTAACCCTGCGGGTAGTGTAGTGAATGTGATGCAGGAAAGAGTGGTATTTACTGAGGCTGTTATTGTTAATAATGTTGGTCAGCAGGTGGGTAGTTTTCATTTGGCAGAGAATAATTCCGTTCTTGATATTTCTGCGCTGCCAGCGGGTGTGTATTATTTGCAGCTGAGAGGTGAGAGGGGAAGGGAGGTGAGGAGTTTTGTGAAAGCCCCCTAGCCCCCTAAAGGGGAACTTTTGCCATAGTGTCCCCGGAAGGCGGGAGACGCGGCGGGGACGGGAAGATGTAGACGCCGGTCGGGAG
>DASPNB010000174.1:0-4286 GCA_035626755.1 Flavipsychrobacter sp. | reverse complement strand
CTAACTGGCGCAGGATGTTTACCTACGCAGCTGTAGTAGCAGCCGTATGCACTGCCGGCATAGGAGGCTACCAGGTGACCAATGGTTTCCGCGGAGATAATACAGCTGACCAGGTGGCTATGAACACATCGGCAACAGAAGGTACCCAAGGTGCGCCATCCAATAGCGCAGCAACAACTACAGAAGCCTCAGCCAATGAAGTTTCTGAAGTGAACAGCAATGCCAATAATGTAGATGCTTATACAGCAAAAACGGCAATTCCTGCGAAAGAAGGAAGCTCTGCACCTGTAGCTAAGACAGTGATAAATGCGACACCGAAGAATAACACGCCTGCGGTAGCTAAGATAAATGCAGCAAGCACTGCGAAATCAAACAACCTTAAAACAAATACTGTAAATACATCTAGAAATAACAATACAAATTCTGCAGCCCCTGTTAATTCAATCACCAACCATGTAACAACAGGCACACAGCAAAAGACAGCAGGTGCAGGACCATCTGCTGAGGCACCAATCGTAGCATCTGCTAAGGATAAGATTGAAATGCTGGAAGTAAACACCATTACCCAGAACAACCGCGTAAGGGTTCACCCGATAACGGGTGAGATTACCGTGTTCTCAACCGAAACACCGGGCAAGGCTCAAATACCTGTTCTGTCTTCGGCGGAACCTGCCGGTACAACCCAGCAGCCTGAACTGCAAAAGAAGGAGAACCTTCTTGCATCGTCAGCGCCAACTGCAACTGCTCCAACAACAGCAGCCAGCACTGCGCCGCAGGCGGCTGCACCAAGTACAGGCGGCAGCGAGAGCGGTGGCAGTAACAATCACTCGGCCGGAAAGAGCAAGCGCAAGGGCGGATGGGATTTCCGCGGGTTTAACGACATGCTGGATAAGGCGGAGTACCAACTGGGTAACACTAAGCTGAACACAGGTATCGTAGGCGGTATCAATACTACCTTCGGTAACTATGATATGCGCGGTTTCAACATCGGTTTGTTTGGTTTGTTCAGCTTTGCTGACGGACAGAGCCCATGGAGCCTGATGCTGCAAGCGAGGTATTCTCAATACTTCAACAACAGGATCAATACTTACAGCGACAACTATACTAATTATACCCCGGGCACTAACGGCCAGTTTGCACAGGAAGAGAAGGAACACTACTTTAAGTATTCAACGGCATCGAATGTAAATATTCCACTGGTGCTGCAATACACTCCTTATAAGAGCAAGTTCACTTTCTTTGGCGGTGCTGACATGAACTACTACTTTAAGATAAACGCCGAAGAAACAGAGCGCACACTTAGTACGACTCCCGTAACTACTGCGCAGACAAATGAAGTACCTTTGACCCTGGCCGACTTTAACTCACGCTTTGGTGTAGGTGCCGTTCTTGGAGTAGGGTATAATATCAACAGTGTGATGCGTCTTGACGTGCGTATGGCTAAGGGACTTTGGGACAATGCCAGGACGCCGGGAGCACAGCGTATTTCAGGTGACCTGTATAAGACACCAAACCTTCAGCTGAACCTTGGTGTTCGCCTGGGCAAGGACAAGAAAGAAAAGCAGTAGTTTTTAAGCTTGATAATATACAAATGCGCAAAGGCTCCTATTCCTTTGCGCATTTTTCTTTTGTGTTAAGTTTTAAACGCAAAGGGCGCGAAGGTGGCGCTAAGCTTCGCAAAGATTGGTTTGAATCTAATCGTTCAGTTTATTCATTGCTGCCGTTCTCATTTCAAGGCTGAGTTCTTTGCCGAAGTAGCGATCTATGGCAGCGTGTATCAGATAAATGACCGGAGTGAGCACGAGGGCTGCAACGGCTTTGTAAGAATAGTTTACCAGGCCGACTGCAAGAACCATTTGCCATGACCAATGCTGGGGGCCAAGGTAGAAGGCTATAAAGAGCACGATAAAGCTATCTATAAGTTGTGAAACCATTGTAGAGCCTGTGGCACGTAGCCAGACCATTTTCTCACCGGTGGCCTGCTTGATCTTATGGAAGACCCAGGAATCGAGTAGCTGGGCTACGAGGAAGGCAACGAGGCTGCCGAAGATGATCCACATGCCCTGGCCGAAGATGGCAGAAAAAGCTAGCTGCATATCGGGCACGCCGTTCTCCTTCTGGCTGCCTGTCCAGAAGGCTGTATTGGGTGGGGTGGCGATGGCCATGTAGAACATGAGGAAGGCGTAGGAAATGAGGCCAATGGCGATGAACGAGATACGGCGAACGGCTTTAGGGCCGTAGTATTCGTTCACGATATCTGTCATTACAAATTCGATAGGCCAAAGCAGGACGCCGCAGGTTAGCGTATAGGTTAGACCATCCTGGCCCAGGAGAGAGAATGGTTTTGCCTCAAGACCGAGTAGAGCTTCGAGCGAGAAGAGCTTTCCCCCGATGCACTCAGCTATTAAAGCATTGGCTACGAAGAAGGCGGATAAAAAGATGAATAGCTTTGCCGGTTTGTCGGCAAATATTTTCCTGATCATATGTGCGGATTAACGTATAAAGCTAATAAAAAGTAAAAGAGTCCCGATGCAGGACTCTTTTACCAATTAGCGATGACTGAGCTAGTCTTTTTTATTGAGCCGTTCTTCCAGTTGTTCAGCCATCCGCATGTGTGAGCGAAGGGTAGGAAGGCTTTTATCGATCAGTGCTTTCAGATCAGCATCTTTAGCGAAATTCTGTGCACGTTCAAAGCGGCGAATGAGTGTACGGTGCATGTCGCCTATTTCGTCTGCCCATTCTTCGTCCCAATCGGGCCCGGGCTTTTCAGAGAGCTGGGCTATGATGGAAGTATCTGCGTTGCTGATGTCAACATTTTTAGTTGCAGCAAGTGATTTTAATTCCATGTCCATTTGCTCGTGGTCGGTAATCATTTGCTGGGCGTGGGCAAGCAAGCCTGTGTCAGTTGCCGTATTGAGGCTGGCGCGAAGTAATGATAGTTCTTCGGCATTTGCCTCAATAGTATTGACGACAAAATTGTCTTCACGATTGGTGAGCGCCGACTTGTTTCCGGCAGTGGCGGTAGTGTCTGTACCGGCATAGTTTCCGTTACCGGCGTTCTCGCATGAAGCTGCTGAAAGACAGAGCAAGAAAACAAGAATATGATGAGTGTGTTTCATAAAATGGATGGTTGTGCTGAGGAAGCGAAAAAAATTATAACCGATAGTGATTATCTTGCTAAACAATAAGTTTAACAGTGCCTGCTGTGCCTGCTCTCTTTTTTTCGACGTCTTCGCGCCTTACATACATCAGAATGCCTTTTTTTACCAGTTTCTCGATCAGCAGTCTTAGTTCATCAATTCCTGTACCGAGGCTAAGTGCCAAACTGTCAATGCCCAGACTGGGATCGGGGTGAACGTGTCGCCGACTGATCTCTATAATTCTCTTTAGCACTGTTTCTGTTGTGATGTTCATGAAAAATAGAAAGACAAAGGTGTGCCATTGTATAATTAGTTGAAAATGAATAGCAGTTGATAAGAATTGCACAGCTTGCTTGCTTCCTTAATTGCACAACAGAGTTGTAAAACAGAATTCAGACGATTTGAGTTTTAAGAAAGGTCCGGAATGCCAATTATGAGCATATTAGCGGTGTTTGATTTGGTTCCTTCACTGCCCGATTCCAGAGAACGTCCCCCTCCAGGAATCTCTCGTACCTTGTCTTCCCCTATGGACTCAAATCCGCGATTTGTAGTTTTGCCTTGGATGGGGGAGCGATTACTTTCGCTGCCGCTCCTATGATCACTTTTATTCGCGCCGCTAACGCCACGTCCTTGATTGTTGTCTGGCATATTTACTTTTGTTTCTGAAATATTGGTAGTAGCTGCTTAAAAACTATGCCAGATAAGCGGACTCTATTTCTACAATAAATGGGACCAATTGTAGAGGTCGGACCTTACGTTGCCGCGTCTGCTGGGTGCTGTTTGTTGCGTTTAAGCCGGCCTTAAGTAAAAAGATGGCTAGTATCATGATAAAAAATAAGTCAAAAATTATTTGAATATTTTTCGAGCTTAATTACCTTTAACTCACTGTACGACCAACTATAGAGGCACTGCACATCTTATTCTAAATATGGTGTATGGAAACGTCAAACAAGAAAAAGAAAGGATTTGCAAGTCTAAGTCCTGAAAAGAGAAGAGAAATTGCAAGCAAGGGTGGTAGGGCCGTTCACGAAAAAGGCAATGCACACAAATTCAATTCTGAAACCGCGAGAAGGGCCGGGAAAATTGGCGGTAAGTCGGTAAGCGAAAATAAAGAACATATGGCGGAGATAGGCCGCAAAGGTGGAG
>DASPNB010000173.1:0-3556 GCA_035626755.1 Flavipsychrobacter sp. | reverse complement strand
ATTGGCTTAACCGTGAATCCGGGTGCAGGATTCACAGATTGTGGGACTTCATGTTTGTGGATGATTTGAAGTTCAGTTTGCACGATCTCCCGCAACCGCTTCCATACTTCATGTGCAGGAATGGGAAATAATATGGTAGTTTGTTCACTCATGGCTCGTCGTTTTCATTATTGTTATCGGTATCGTCGTTCTCTTCGGTACTTTCATTATTTGATTTATCATCCTCATCTTCAGGGCCTGTTCTACTAGGTTCATCATCTGCTATCTCCCGGTCGAAATCTGCTTCATTCTCGGATTGAGATGTCTCAATACATTCAAGCCGGTCAAGGGCTTGTACCCTATCCGATGTCCCTCTGATTGCCTGAAGCTCCGAGAGGTCATTTTCAATCCTGGCGTTCTTTGCATCTAAAGCCTTGAGCTTTTCAAGGTCAATGGGAAGTCTGGAAAACCGGAACTTGTACCCATCGCATTCGAATCCTGTTACCACTCCAGACCTGGTGTACGTCGAAAATCCCTTTGCCTCCAGTTCTCCGAAGAGATGTTCAGAAGATTTTGGTTCAATCACTTCGATACAACTCAGGAGACTATTTAAGATAGAGCGGCGTTCGTCGCGTTTTAATTTTTCGTATTCCCCTCTTTGTCGTTGTCGCTCTGCCTTACCATGCTCCGGCAAGCTATTCGTCAAATTTTGATAGTGAAGTCGTTGGTAGTCCTGCAATTGAACTTTTATCTGCTGGAACTCCTGTTTAGATACCCTGCTGGCTAAGCCATTCAATTGGGTGCCACTCATTATAATATGCAAGTGAATATGCTCCTTATCAATGTGCTTATTCACCACATACTTATTATTCTCTCCCCTGAGCTTAATGTACTCGCCGGCAACGGCTGTGAGCATATCATCAGTAACATGCTTTCGATCAAGACCACTCCAAGATAAAATCGTGTGATGCAATGCCACCTGATCTGCCCGCTTGTGTATCCTCCCTGCTTGATTTTCTTCGAACTCCTTAATAAAGCCATTGATGTCGTTTGCCTTTACGTTATGTTTTATTAAAAAAGGTTTAATCTCTTTTTCATTTTTTGTTGACCAGCCTGGTACCTGATAATTCTTATCCATCAGGTAGTTCTGTATATATCCCTGGTAGTTACCCTCTGGGAACTTCTCCTTGAAATCTTTCCAGAGAAGGTAGTCCGACCTTTCATTCAATAAATGCTGGACATCATTATATGAGAGGCTAAACCCTGCCGCCTCATATCGCTGTTTCTCTTCCTCAACCCGGTCCTTGACAGTAGTTTTCTCTTCTTTCAAGACGTACCTGAAGATGTAGCGAAACAACTGCCCGCTCCCCGATTTCCGTGTCAGGTTCTTAATAATCACTGCCTATCTGTTTTGGTTGTTCTAAAGATGCGAGCACCTTGTCTTCGAGGTCAACTAAAATGCTCGCCACCATATCTGCAACATTGTATGGCAACAGATTCTTCTCCATGAGTCCGAGTAATACAGCGTGGTTTGCTACCAACAAACCTTTTATTTCATGCACGGAAAGAACATCTGGCACGAGGAACGTCTGACGAACATATGCCAAGGCGGCTTCCTTGATAAATTTTGTCTTACTGCGCTTGGATTCTCTTGCAGCTTTGGCCATTGTCTGAACCTCTACGTCTGATAAGTAGATGAGGAACGACTTCCGTTTATTGCGCTTTTCCTTAATCCAAGAGGCTTGATACATCCGGACATACCGTTTCCGTGCGGCAGCAATCTCAGCCTCATTGCCAGTCTCCAAATATGGCGCTAGATATGTATGTAGTTTGTTTCTTTTCACCTTTAAAACTGTAACAGTGGCGGCGTAGAAGCATGGATATTGCCAGCAGGCACATATTCAGGCAGCTGTGAGCGCTGTAAGAGTTTCTTGTTTTCATAATAGGGATGACTTTCCAGCAGGACCGGCTTGGAATTACCATTAAGCAATAGAATTTTCCGCAACTGGTAAATTTCCTGCGCGGTTAGCAACTCCCTTGTCTTGAGCTGACCTTCCTCCTCAATACTGTATTTGCCGAGTAACCGCTCTAGCATTGCGCAGGTTTCCATTGGCTTGGGTCCCGGCATAAAGGCTTTGACATTTGAATTGGCAAATATATTAGCCGCCTCATGGCGGCCATATAAATGCTCTATCTGTCCGAGGTCCTGCCATATGGTGGCGCAGGACACGGAAAACTTACGGCTGAGTGCCAGGAAGGATGACAACGAGGTGAGCTTGATGGTAGCAGCTTCATCTATAATTAAGGTCAGGTTCAAATCTCCGGGAGAAGGCAATTTCTCCAGCACGTAGTCAAAGAATGACTGGAAGAACGTAGCGCTTACAGAGCGATAGTAGTGGGCTGTGCCCGGACTGTTACTGATAAAGAGCACCGTCGGTTCCTTCCGGAAACTTTCAAAATCTATAGTGTTACTGCCTGTCAGGCGCTGTATCGAAGTATTATTAAAGATAGCGAGGGCGGTCTTCGCCGTGCTTAAACTGCACTGTAAAGTTTTCTCAGGTGTAGCAGCTATTCCTTTGTACTCGCTGATGGTCTGGGCATTACAATTAGAGACTACCCAGCGATCTACTGCCGCCGGATTGTACGAAAACACGTTTAGTATATGAACCACATTGGCCATGTTGCGATACTCTGGCCCGGCATATTTCCATATGGCCTTTCCAAAGAATGTTGTAAGATTTTCCGCACTCTGATACCAATAGTCCTTCGGCCCTTCTGAAGAATTGCTCATGAGCACCCCGAGGGTCTTTTCTAGTGATTCAGCCTTCTTGCACCATTCCAGGAAATTGAAACATTCAGAGTTTTCACTCTCATAGTCAAGGAACAACACCTTATATCCTAGTTTCTTAAAATACGCAGCAGTTGACTCCAGCTCTTTGTTACAGTCATGGATGATATAAGAACTTCGAGAGTTAGGCTGCAGCAATGTATTAAACGCCACATTGACAGATTTCTGCGATCCACTTCCACCAATTACGATTAGGTGGGAGTTGGATTCTTTGAGAGAATTTCTCCAGTTGGCGACGTAGAACCCGGTGCTGCGTACAACTGAGGTATCTGCCACTCCGAAATCTGCGTCATATTTTGTTTTTCTCCGTGACGGTACTGCCCCGCTAAACATCTCCATGAGTGTGTCCACAATGAACGTGAACACACTCAGGACAACTTCAAATAATGCTGATAATACTCCCATATCAATGTCTCTTTACAAGTATCTTCTCCAGAGTTTCGCCAAATTTTGATAGAAACAGACCAATAAGCCTGCATGTCCAGGCAAGAACTATGGCACAGAGCTTAAATATTGCTATACACAATGACTTCAAAGCCCCAACAATCAAACCACCGGTATTTGCTTTTCCCATTGCTTACGGTTGAAATTGAGTATTAGTCGCCTGTATTATTACACGAGCGCCGCGGGCTTTGAGAAGCTTAGTGTAAAGATTAACCATCCCGGCAAACTGAGCATCTTCGATGGGAGTACGCGGTTTAAATACGAAATAGACCGTGGTACCAATAA
>DASPNB010000172.1:0-2464 GCA_035626755.1 Flavipsychrobacter sp. | reverse complement strand
TCAATATCTCCTGTAGTTGTTCCAACTGTGCGCAAGCCAATGCAGCATTCAGGTTTGGCATACGGTAGTTGTAGCCAACTGAATCATGTACAAACTCGTACGGATGCGGCACCTTGGCCGTGGTAGACAGGTGCTTGGCTTTCTCAGCCAGTTCCTTATCATTGGTAACGAGCGCGCCACCACCGCCACAGGTAACGGTCTTATTACCGTTAAAGCTGAATGTACCCATCAGGCCAAATGTCCCTGTATGCTGTCCTTTATAAGAACTTCCTAACGACTCCGCGGCGTCTTCTATCAAGGCAATATTCCATTCACTGCATACGGCCGCTATTTCGTCTATTCGGCAGGGAAAACCGAATGTATGCATCGGCACGCAGGCCGCTATTTTCTTTCCGGTATTTCTATTGATAGCCACGCCGCTTTTTTTCTCAGCATGCTGCTCCAGGAACGATCTAAGTGCTGCAGGCGACATGCCCATCGTATCCCTATCTACATCCACAAAAACCGGCGTACCGTTCGCATGGCTTATTGCATTGGCGGTAGCAACAAAAGTCAAGGGCTGAGTTATTACCTCGTCACCATGTTTCACCCCGGCTGTTACTAGTGCCAGGTGAAGGGCTATTGTGCCATTGCTCGTGGCAATCGCATATTTAGCGCCTGTTATCTCACACATCATTTCTTCAAATCGGTTTACATAAGCACCTACTGATGAGACAAATGTTGAATCTATGGTATCGGCAACGTACTTTTTTTCATTGCCACCAAAATAAGGCGCGTGCAGGGGAATAAATTCCTCTGCCTCGCCAAATACCTTGCGTATAAAACCTAATACTTCCTTATACATTTTTATACTTGCTGTCGTCAGGGTTCAATATAAATCCTTCGTTTACTGTCTTGATGATCTGCCTGATTCCATCAGGGACTTTGAACATAATCTCAAAGCCCAGTTTATCCTTTATCTTCTGGAATGATACCCTGTAGTCGCGCGGGTCTTCATTCTTCGATACGTATTTTATTTTCGAGTTCGGCAGTTCCTTCATCACTTCATCCACTATCATCTTCTTCTGGTAGTTTTCCGTTGTATCGCCTACGTTGAAAACGTCGAAGGCCACTACTTCAGCCGGAGCTTCCAATACAGTTACTACGGAACGTGCCAGGTCATAAACATGGCAGTACGGACGCCAGAATTGTTCGCCAAATATCACCAGTTCCCTTTCAAGGGCTAACTCCTTGGCAAATTCATTCACCGTAAGGTCAAAGCGCGGACGCAGCGACAAACCATAGACCGTGGAGAACCTCAGGCAGGTAGGTTTGCACTTGTTACTCTTGGATTGTCCCAGGAGGAATTGCTCCACAGCAACCTTAGTCTCGGCATACAGAGATACAGGCGCCAGCTGCGACTCTTCGGTGACAAACTTGTCGGGATCTTCCATCTTACCGTAATTGCTGCAGGTAGAGGCAAATACCATGCGCTCCACGCCCATTTCATTGGCTATGGTATATAGCAACTTACTGGCTTCTACATTGGTCGTTTTAGCAACGTCTGGCTGCTGTGCGCAGGCAGGATCCCCAACAATGGCAGCAAGGTGGGCTATAAAGTCAACACCCTTAAGCGCCTTCCTCACATCAGCTTCATTGCGTACATCGCCTTTTACAAAATCAAAATTGGGGTGGTTCAGAAGATCTATAATAGGCTCCCCTCCATACATCAGGTTGTCTATTATCCTCACTTTATAACCTTTTTCTATCAGCTGGCGGGTCAATACAGATCCTATATATCCGGCCCCGCCTGTTACGAGTACTTGCTTTGACATACTACAAAAGTATTTAACGCTCTATTTAAATCCATACAAAACAGTCTCATTAACCCCTCGTTTGGATAATAAAAACAATTGCTTAACAAAAAGCCTGAAAAACAACGAAGCCTCCATTACGGAGGCTTCGTTTATGTTGTTTGTAATTAAACTTATTACAGCTTAGTGAACTTCACAGGAGTTGAGTTACCTGCGTCAGTTATCACTTGCAGCGTATAGTTGCCTTGCGCCAGGCTGCTCATATCAAGGCTGATGTTATTCATACCTTGAGCAAGAGAGTGTTTAGAGCTGAGCAGCACACGGCCAACGGCATCCAGCACCCTTACTTCAGCACTATTGGCACCATCGGCGCTTACAGTTACTACACTCACGCCCGTTACGGGGTTCGGAGCCAGGCTGATAACATCTACAACCATGCCTTTTGTAACCACAACGGCTATCTTGCTATAGGCGCTCTTACCATTTTCGTCTGTTACTTTCAGCCTGTAGTAGTTACGACCTTCAGCCAAACCACGGTGAATGTTACTGTAGCCTGTCTTGTTTGCTACAGCAGACACTTCGCCGATCTTGGTAAAGTTTGCACCGTCAGTTCCATGCTCTATTTCAAACAGCCCTGCATCAGAGCTTTGGCTTACCTGCCAGTTCAGCAG